>CAZKNB010000072.1:0-7152 GCA_964554075.1 uncultured Bacteroides sp. | reverse complement strand
GAGGAGGGCTGGGCAAGAAGAAGTCCTAAGAAGAAGTAAGAATCACCTTATACAATAGGATATGGAGGGGTACAGCCGGGTGGCTGCACCCCTCTTTTCGTAGCAGGAGTTTGTCTGAAAAAAAGCCGATTTGTTGGTAATTTCAGCCCGTTTGTCTATTTTATTTTGTCGCTTCTGTTTTTGGGACTACTTTAGCAACGTAAATCAAAAAACAGAATATTATGAACATGAACATTATCAGACTTTCGATGGCAGCTCTGCTGATGGCTTCGACTTCGGTCGTTATGGCTCAGGAGCAGGGTGCAGGCAAGGGCGACACCCAGGAGGTTCGCATCTATCGCCAGGTGAACAGAGTTAAGAAGTCAATAGAACTCGACTCTAAGCAAGCGGATAAGGTTTACAACGCTTATAAGAAATATACAGAGGCTGTTGAGGGAACAAGCAACAGCAACCAGGGAATGCCGATGGGTGGTCCCGGCGGTGGTCGTCCGATGGGCGGTCCTGGCGGTGGCGGTCCGATGGGTGGAGGTCCCGGCGGTGGTCAGATGGGCGGAGGTCCCGGTGGTCCTGGTGGCCAGATGGGCGGCGCTCCTCAGGGTGCACCTCAGGGCGGAAACTTCGGCGGAGCTCCTCAGGGCGGCGGCAATCGTCCGTCAATGGAGGACATGGAGAAGCGTAAGGCTACCATGGAGAAGCAGGAGAAGAAGCTCGACAAGAAGATGAAGAAGATCTTGAAGGACGACGCTAAGTATGCTAAGTGGCAGGAGATTCGCCGCCAGCAGCTGATGCCGCAGCGTCCGGAGGGCGGAAAACCGGGTCAGCCGGGTCAGCAGCCTAACGGTCCTCGTCCAGAGGGACAGCAGGGTCAGCCTGGACAGCAGGGTGACGGCCAGCAGGCACAGCCTGGTCAGCCGAACGGACCACGTCCGGACTGCGTATGTCCACAGGGCGGCGAACAGCCGAAACCCGAGGCAGAACAGCCTAAACAAGATACAGAAAAAGAGGACTAAAGATATAGCGCAAACACAGTTAGAATTGCACAACAGAACGTTTTCATAGCTTGATTTAAGTTTTGGCGGCACCCTCACCTTAAGGGGTGCCGCTTTTTTTGTATTCCTACAGGTAGAGCTTGCTCTCGGGACCCATGTTGAAGAGGAGGTCAACGATGCTGAGGTTGGGGCGGAAGCCGTTGCGCTCCTTGAAGACCTGATAGTACTCGCGAGGCTGGAACTCGGGGTCGGCAAGGCGGAAGTCCTTCTTGGGATGGATGGCCTCGCGGAAGTCGCTCTCATCGGCAGCGAAGGAGCTCTTGTACTCCGACGTGTACTCCACCACAGGGTTGATGTCGAGCAGGCTGCAGACCAGCCGGCGAAGCTCCTCGTTGTAGTCGACAAGGAACTCGAAACGCTTCTCGTAGAAGGGGATGAAGTCATCCTCATAATACTCGTAGAAGGGTGTGCTGTTGTAGGCGGAGCGGATGGCGTTGAGATGGAGGTGGCGCCAGTTGCCATGGTCGGAGATGCGGATATCCTTCATCGGACACTTCAGGCTGTCGGGCTTAACGGTGGGGATGGTCAGCGCTATCTCGCCGTCGGGTCCCGCTATGGTACAGCGGTTGCGGTAGGTCTGCTTCATGTAGTGGTCGTGCTGCTCGATGAAGACGCGGTCGTAACGAAGCATCTTGGAATAGTAGGAGACGGGTGCCAGATAGGCTGATGACAGATAAACACTCTTCATATCTTCAGTGGAATAATTGCTCTATTTATATATTAATGTAGAGAGATAGCTCTCGTCGAACATCTCGCCTGCCACGTTGAGCAGGTCGTCGGCTGTGATGGCCTCTACGCGCTGACAGACACGCTCTATGCCCTCGAACTTGTTGTAGTGGAGGAACATCTTGCCCATGCCGAGGGCGTTGTTCTCGAAGTTGTCCGAGGCAACACAGATCTGCCCCGTGAGCTGCTTCTTCACGGCGTGGAGCTGTGAGGCGGTCATGCGGTTGTCACGCAGCTGCTTGAGCTCCTTATAGGTGAGGCGGAGGCAGGTATCGATGTCCTCGGGGTCGCATCCGAAGTAGATGCAGAAGACGCCGGTGTCGGTGTAGGAGGTGAGGTTCGACTCTACGGTATAGACGAGTCCGCGACGCTCACGGAGAGCCACGTTCAGGCGGCTGTTCATTCCCGGTCCGCCAAGGATGTTGTTGAGCAGATAGAGGGCTGTGCGACGGTCGTCGTAGGCGTCGTATCCGCGGCTGCCAATCATCACGTGGGCCTGATGGGTGTCTCGCTCAAGCACAGTCGTAGAGGGCTTGTAGTCGAGCGGGCGGGTGCGAGTGTCGGTGAAGGCGGGCATAGGCTCCACCTCGGCCATGAGTCGCTCGAGCATGGGGACAAGTCGGGCAAAGCTGACGCGTCCCTGGATGAAGAAGACCATGTTGTCAGGACGATAGAGGCGGTTGGTGAAGGACTTGGCATCGGCGCTGCCAAAGCTGCGCAGCAGCTCCGGACGGCCCAGAATGTTGTGTCCCAGCGGGTGTCCGCGGAAGAGGAGATCCTCGAAGTCGTCGAAGATGAGTTCGGAGGGGGTGTCCTCGTAGGACTGAATCTCGTCGATGATGACCTCTACCTCCTTGTCTATCTCGCTCTGCGGGAAGGTGGAACGGAAGACGATGTCGGTCAGCAGCTCCACGGCGCGGGCGAGGTCGGACGAGAGGAAAGAGGCGTAGACCACCGTCTCCTCCTTGTTGGTATAGGCGTTGAGGTCGCCACCCACAGCCTCCATGCGGTTAAGGATGTGCCATGCACGTCGGTGGGTAGTCCCCTTGAAGAGGATATGCTCCACAAAGTGAGCCATGCCCTGCTCCTGCTCCTCCTCGTCGCGTGTGCCGGCATTGACGGCATAGCCACAGTAGACGACGGGCGAAGTGGTGGGCATGCAGATGACCCTCAGTCCGTTGGAGAGTGTGGTCTGCAATGTTTCTGTAGAAAAGTATTTCATTCCGTTATATATAGAAGGAGGGCAGTCAAAGTCGCCTGAGGCGACTTTGACTGCCCTCGCAAGTATCATCTTACTCAGCAGTAGTTGCCAAAGGTGACGGCACGGTGTATGTACGTGTTGCCAGCTCCTTGTCGAGCATATAGAGACCGAACTTGTTGCCCTCAACAGACTCGAAAGATGCAATCATCTCGCGTGCATTGCTCTCCTCCTCAACCTGCTCGTCGATAAACCAAACGAACTTGTTGGAAGATGCAAAGTCGTTGTCCTCTCTTGCGATGGCAGCGAGGTTGTTGATGAGTGAAGTCACCTTCTGCTCGTGCTTCAGTGTATCCTTGAACATGTCGAGAGCAGAGTCCCACTCTGTCGGTACGGCGTCAATCGGAGCGAGTTTAACCTCGATGTCGCGAGAGACCATGTAGTTGATAAAGATCTGAGCGTGGTCCTGCTCCTCCTTAAACTGAACCTTAAACCAGTTTGCAACGCCCTTCAAGCCCTTTGCCTCGGCTGCGAGCGACATTGACAAATAGAGATATGCTGACCAGAACTCAGCATTTACCTGTGCGTTCAACGCATCTGCTAATTTTTTGCTTACCATAATATCTAATTTTTTAGTACTTAAAACCTTTCCTGTCTACACATTGTTCGTGACCTTCTTCTCCTTGACCTCGGCACTAGCCTCGACAACGTTGACCACGTAGTCGCCCAGTTTCTCACACTCGGCAATGATGTCCATGTAGTAGATACCCATCTGGTAGTCGTACTCCTTGTTGTTGACATCGACCACATTCTGAGTCTTCAGCTGGTTGCGGTAGTTGTTGATCTCATGCTCTATGTTGTAGGTCTTGGTGATATCGACATTCTGATGTTCGGTCTTCTCGACCACGTTGATCATCTGCTCCAGTGCGCCGCTGGTGAGGTGCATCATGAAGTGGATATGCTCATACTGGCGGTCGGTGAAGTCGGCATTGCTCTGGCGCTTGCGATTGATGGTACGTGCCAGGTTGTAGCAGCTGTCGCCGATGCTCTCAATCTCGGAAACCTCGCGGAGCATTGCGCGGATCTGCAGCTTACTGTCGGAGCTCAAGCGACCCTCGGACACCTGGTTCAGATAGTTGGCTATCTCGAGCTCCATGCTGTCGCAGATGTTCTCATACTTCTCTATGCGGCTGAAGGTGTTGTTGAAGGCATCGTCCTTCTCGGTGTGGAGCAAATCCTGCACCATCTTGAACATCTTCTGTGAACGCTCGGCATAGAGATGAATCTCCTTGCGTGCCTCGAGGATGGAGAGCTCGGCTGTGGAGAGCAGACCACGCGAGATGAAGCGCAGGCGATACTCCTCGTCGTTCTCCTTAGAGGGAAGAATGAAGCAGACGATGCGCTCGATGGCCTTGACGAACCAGATGAGCAGCAGTACGTTGAAGACGTTGAAGGCGGTGTGGAAGGCAGAGAGCTCGAACGCTACGCGTGTAGCGGGATCGGTCTGATGCATCACCTCGGTGACAAACCACGACACAGCGCCCGTGAAGGGCTTGAATATGAGCAGCACCACAATGACGCCGAAGACATTGAAGAGCAGGTGGGCCATGGCGGCGCGACGTGCCTGAGTGTTACCCGTGAGGGCGGCGATGTTTGCGGTGATTGTTGTTCCGATGTTCTGTCCCATGGCGAGAGCGGCACCCAGCTCGAAGCTAATCCAGCCATTGGCACACATAATCAGGGTGATGGCCATGGTGGCGGCAGAGGCCTGCACCATCATGGTGATGATGGCTCCCACGAAGACAAATATGATGATTGAGAGGAATCCCATGTCGGTCCATTCGGTGACGAACGCCAGCATGTCGGGGTTCTTGCTCAGGTCGGGCGAATACTCAGTCAGATACTTAAGGCCCATGAAGAGGAAGGCGAATCCGAAGATAAACTCACCGATGGACTTGCGCGAACTCTTCTGGGAGAAGAGCAGCGGAACGCCAAAGGCAAGCATCGGCAGGGCGAACGATGCCACATCGACCTTGAATCCGAAGACGGAGATGATCCATGCCGTCACCGTCGTTCCGACGTTGGCACCCATAATCACTCCGATGGATTGGGCCAGCGTGAGGAGTCCCGCATTGACGAAGCTCACCACCATGACCGTCGTAGCCGACGATGACTGGATGAGAGCTGTGATGAGGATACCTGTCAGCATACCCGTGACACGGTTGGTCGTCATGGCTGTTAGAATACTTCGCAGGCGGTCGCCGGCAAACTTCTGCAGTCCCTCGCTCATGATCTTCATACCGTAGAGGAAGAGAGCAAGCGAGCCGATCAGCTTTAAAAAATCAAAAAAAGAGTATTCCATCGATTTATATTGATGATGTTATGTTGTTATCAACAAAGTTTGCACTAAATTTACCTCTCAGAAACCATTAAAATAATGTGTCATGAAAGATATGGTGCAAATACATTGCAAAAATAATAATATTTACAAAGAATTCGCCATCGGCAGCTCTCTTTTAAATATTTACAAAGAATTTGGACTGAATCTACCTTACGGTGTGGTCTGTGCTACCGTCAACAACGAGTGTGAGGGGCTTAATTACAGGGTTTACAAGAGTAAGGAGGTGGAATTCTTTGACATCTCGTCGCCCGCAGGAATGAGGACTTACGTCCACTCGCTGTGCTTTATTCTTTACAAAGCGGTGCACGACCTCTTCCCTGAGAGTCAGCTCTTTGTGGAGCATCCTGTGTCAAAGGGATACTACTGCAACCTGCTCCTCGGACGCCAGGTGACGCCGGAGGATGTGGAGAGAATCAAGGCGAGAATGGAGGAGATCATCAAGGCGGACATTCAGTTCCACCGCGTGGAGTGCCACACAGAGGATGCCATCCGCGTCTTCCACGAGCACGGAATGGAGGATAAGGTGAAGCTGCTCCGCACCACGGGTCACATATATACATATTATTATGAGCTGGACGACATAGTGGACTACTACTACGGCAGCCTGGTGCCGTCGACGGGCTACATAGGGCTCTTCGACCTGGCGCCATACAGCGACGGCCTGCTGCTGCGCGTGCCCAACCGCAAGAATCCGACGGTCATCGAGGATGTCATCAAGCAGGAGAAGATGCTCGAGGTGTTCAGCGAGAATGTCCACTGGAACCACATCATGAGGCTCAACACCGTGGGCGAACTGGCGGAGGTCTGCAACGCCGGCCACGCCACCGACATCATCAATATCGGTGAGGCGCTCCAGGAGAAGAAGATCGTGAAGATTGCCGACACCATCAACGAGCGCTGCGCAGGCGGCAAGAGGGTGAAGATTGTGCTCATCTCGGGACCATCGTCATCGGGAAAGACCACCTTCAGCAAGCGACTCTCCATACAGCTCATGGCAAACGGACTGCGTCCCTACCCCATCTCGCTCGACGACTACTTCGTGGACCGCGAGGAGACACCGCGCGACGCCGACGGCAACTACGACTACGAGTCGCTCTACGCCCTCGACCTGAAGCTCTTCAACAGCCATCTGCAGGCGCTGCTCCGCGGCGAGGAGGTTGAGCTGCCGCGCTTCAACTTCGTGACCGGCAAGAAGGAGTACAAGGGAGACAAGCTGCGCATCGACGACAACATGATCCTGGTGCTCGAGGGTATTCATGCCCTCAACCCGGCATTGATTCCGGGCATCCCTGCCGAAGCCACCTTCAAGGTCTATGTCTCTGCGCTGACAACCATCTCGCTCGACAACCACAACTGGATTCCGACCACCGACAACCGCCTGCTGCGCCGCATCATACGCGACTACAACTACCGCGGCTATTCGGCACGCGACACCATAAGCCGCTGGCCGAGCGTACGTGCCGGCGAGGATAAATGGATATTCCCCTACCAGGAGAATGCCGACGCCATGTTCAACTCCGCACTAATCTACGAGCTGGCGGTGCTCAGGATGCACGTTGCGCCGGTGCTGATGAGCGTGCCGCAGGACTGCCCCGAATACACCGAGGCGTCGCGACTGCTGAAGTTCGTCAGCTACTTCACCCCAATCCAGGATAAGGAGATTCCGCCGACATCGCTTCTGCGCGAGTTCCTGGGCGGA
Organism: uncultured Bacteroides sp.; assembly: GCA_964554075.1. Lineage (GTDB taxonomy): Bacteria > Bacteroidota > Bacteroidia > Bacteroidales > Bacteroidaceae > Bacteroides. The sequence continues at coordinate 79 of CAZKNB010000072.1, read as the reverse complement.
AGTAGTTTTAAATACTAAGATTCAAAAATACCCATACTGCGGTAATGGCAGTATGGGTATTTTTCTTTACGTTTGCAGC
>CAZKNB010000071.1:0-7260 GCA_964554075.1 uncultured Bacteroides sp. | reverse complement strand
TGAAGATAATAGCTGTTGGCATGAACTACTCCCAGCACAACAAGGAGCTGGGACATACTGAGGTAAACAATCAGCCCGTGATTTTCCTGAAACCGGACTCTGCGATTCTGAAGGATGGTAAACCCTTCTTCATCCCCGACTTCTCGAAGAGGGTGGAATATGAGACAGAGCTGGTGGTGCGCATCTGCCGCCTGGGTAAGAACATTGCGCCGCGCTTCGCCAACCGCTACTACGACGCCGTGACGGTGGGCATCGACTTCACCGCCCGCGACCTTCAGAGCGAGTTCCGCGCCAAGGGCCTGCCATGGGAGCTCTGCAAGGGCTTCGACAACTCTGCCGCCATCGGCGAGTTTGTCCCCGTCAACCGCTTCATGGATGTGCAGAACATCAACTTCAGCCTCAACATCGACGGCGAGGAGCGACAGAGGGGCAACACAGCGGACATGCTCTTCCGCATCGACGACATCATTGCCTACGTCAGCCAGTTCATGACTCTGAAGATTGGCGACCTGCTCTTCACGGGCACTCCGGCAGGCGTTGGCCCCGTAGCCATCGGTCAGCACCTGCAGGGATTCATCGAGGGCGAGAAGGTGCTCGAGTTTAACATCAGATAGAGATTCCACGTACACACATATAATATATAGGTAGAGATGAAGATTCGTGTAGGATTTGGTTACGACGTCCACCAGCTGGTGGAGGGAAGAGAGCTGTGGCTCGGTGGCATCAAGCTGGAGCACACAATGGGATTGCTGGGCCACTCGGATGCCGACGTGCTCATCCACGCCATCTGCGACGCGCTGCTCGGCGCCGCCAACATGCGCGACATAGGTTACCACTTCCCCGACAACGCCGGTGAGTTTAAGAACATCGACAGCAAGATACTGCTGCGACGCACCGTGGAGCTCATCGCCACTAAGGGCTACCGCGTGGGCAACATCGACGCTACCGTCTGTGCCGAGCGTCCCAAGCTGAAGGCACGCATCCCCGAGATGCAGCAGACGCTGGCAGAGGTGATGGGCATCGATGCGGACGACGTATCCATCAAGGCCACCACTACAGAGAAGCTCGGCTTCACCGGACGCGAAGAGGGCATCTCGGCCTATGCTACCGTGCTCATCGAAAAGTAGCACGCCGGGGAAAACATTTCCGCCACAAAGATTGTTGTTGAAAAGACGAAAGGTCAGGAAGGCGCCGACGACCTCTCGCGGAATGAAACATTCAACTAAACATTTTCAACAACATGAAAAAGCTATTTTTTATTCTCTCAGCCTTCGCACTGCTCGCTTCGTGCGAACGTGAGCCGGACCTCGACAAGCTCAAGTATGAGTACCTTGTCTACACAGCTTACGACGACAGCACCAAGTTTGCCGAACTGCCGACCTACTACATCTCCGACCAGATTCCCGTGGTAAGCGACAGTCAGGACACCACATTCCTCTCCAACTCCATTGCCGAGCCAATCCTCACGGCCTACATCAACGGCCTCGACTCGCTGGGCTACACAATGGCGACCACCAAGGAGAGTGCCGACATCGGAGTTCAGATCAGCTACGTACGCTCCACCTATCTCTTCACAGCCTACAGCACATTCCCCAACTACTGGTGGGGAGGCAGCGGCTACTGGCCATGGTACTGGGGAGGCGGATGGGGAGGCGGATGCTACCACCCATTCCCGATCACCTATAGCCTGACCACCAACTCCTTCATAGCAGAGATGGTTCAGCTCAACGCCACAAAGGGAACAACGGCACAGCTGCCTGTCATCTGGAACTGCTACATGGTGGCTCCTACGGGCTCCAACGCCGTCAACCTCGACCTGGTTGAGGAGGCTGTGGCACGCGCCTTTGCACAATCACCCTATCTGAAGATCAAATAACCTCTTCATCACACTTTGCATTATGAAAACATTAAAAAGCATAGCGGTAAAGGCTCTTGCCATCATGGGCCTTGCCATCGCATCATCTCTCCCGGCGCAGGCTCAGATGTCGGACAGAGGTTACGCCAACATCGACTGGCAGGTGAACATCCCCATCAGTAACAAGTTCGCAGGGAATACCAGCGGATGGGGTATGAACTTCGACGGCGGCTACTTCGTGACGGACAACGTCGGACTTGGCCTCTTCCTGAGCTTTGCCAACAACTACGAATACTTCTCGCTCAGAGAGCTGCCCGTCAACAGCGGCACGGTGAGCACCGACCAGCAGCACAGCCTCTTCCAGCTCCCCTTCGGAGCAACATTCCGCTACCAGTGGACACGAGGCAACGCCTTCCAGCCCTACGTGGCAGCGAAACTGGGAGCCGAGTATGCCAACTTCTGCTCATACTATAACGTATTCGAGAAGAGCCAGGGCACATGGGGCTTCTACGGCTCACCCGAGGTAGGCATCAACATCTTCCCATGGAGCTACGGACTCGGTCTGCACATAGCGGTCTACTACTCCATCAGCACCAACAGTTCGAAGGCAATCTTCAACTACGACACGAGCAGCCTGAACAACTTCGGCTTCCGTCTAGGTGTATCATTCTGACATCACTAGGTTAGTATAAAGACAGTGGCGGCACAGACTCCAATGAAGGAGCTGTGCCGCCACCTGATCTAACCAAATCATGCACTATGAGAGTACACTATCTTTATTCGATGACTGTCACCCATCCGTAAGGATCGGCCTCGTCGCCATACTGAATTGCACGTAGTTTGTTGTAGAGTTTTGTGCAGACAGGACCCGGTTTGCCATCCTTTGCAAGGATGTATGAACGGTTGTTCTCGGGGTCGTCAATGCGTTCGATCGGGCTGATTACGGCAGCTGTGCCGCAAGCTCCCGCCTCCTCGAATGTAGCAAGCTCCTCTTCTGGAATCTGACGGCGCTCTACTGTCAATCCCATATCCTTAGCCAGCTGCATCAAGCTCTTGTTGGTGATTGATGGCAGGATGGATGTTGAGAGCGGAGTGACGTAGGTATTGTTCTTAATACCGAAGAAGTTGGCAGCGCCACACTCATCTATATATTTCTTTTCCTTTGCGTCGAGATAGAACTCAGCAGAATAGCCTGCCTCATGAGCCTCGCGGCTGGCACGCAGACTGGCAGCGTAGTTACCACCCACCTTATATGTACCTGTTCCGAGCGGAGCAGCACGGTCGTAACGACGGTTGATGACATAAGGAGTAGCAGCAAATCCACCCTTGAAGTATGGTCCTACCGGAGTGACAAACATCACGAAGAGATATTCGTCGGCGGGCTTAACGCCTACCTGCGGACCTGTTCCGATGAGCAGCGGACGAATATAGAGTGATGCGCCTGTCTCGTAGGGCGGGATGAAACGCTCATTCAGCTTCACCACCTTGATGACAGCCTCCTTGAAGCGCTCAGTAGAGAGCTCCGGCATAAGGATGGCACGACATGTAGACTGCAAGCGGGCAGCATTCTCGTCAAGGCGGAACACACGCACCTTACCGTCCTTACCACGGAAAGCCTTCAATCCCTCGAAAGCCTCCTGACCGTAGTGGAGACAAGTGGCAGCCATGTGCATATTGATGGTGTCGGTACTACTCACTTCCAACTCACCCCATGCACCGTTGCGGTGGTAGATTCTCACGTTATAATCTGTAGGCATATAACCAAACGAAAGGTTTGCCCAATCAATATCTTTCATAAATAAGTAGTATTTTTAATCAAATTGTATGCAAATGTAACACTGTTTTTGATAAACTGTTTCTTTTTAGCTCAATATTTTTTCAATTTCTTTATCGACGTTTGTCAGTTTTTCGCTACAAGCTTCGATTATCTTGTTCGCCTCTTTCAATTTATCGGCGAGTTGGTCAATCTCAAGTTCGTTGTTGTCAATCTGTCGGACTATCTTCTCCAGGCGCTCCATCGCCTGTGAGTAGCTTTCGCTCTTCTGTGCCATATCGTTCTGATTTATTTGTTATTCAATAGTAGATTTCACCTCTCCATCCTTCATCCGCGTCACTATAGTGTCGCCGCTCTTCAGCTCTTCGACGCTCTTCACCGGACGCCCATCCTTGAGGGTTATCGTGTAGCCGCGCTTGAGCAGTCGTTCGGGCGAGGCATCGCGGAGTCGCTGCGCCAGCAGCTCCAGGCGGTGGTGCTGTGACATCATCAGCGAACCGACGGCGCGGCGCATCTGCTGCGAGGCGGACTGCAGTCGCAGATGGCTCTCCGTCATGCGGCGTGCCACAAGGGCTGGTATGCGGGTGCGACAGTTGTCGAGGCGTCGATGCTCCTCGTTCATGCGGTTGGTGACGGCACGGCGTATGCGCTCTGAATACTCTCCGAGTCGGCAAGCCACATCGTCCACACAGCCGATGAGCAACTCGGCTGCAGCCGTTGGGGTCTTGACGCGCGTGTGAGCCACCATGTCGAGCACGGTGTCGTCGCGTTCGTGTCCGATTCCTGTGATTATCGGCAGCGAGAATTGTGCGCAGGCTGCGGCAAGCATGTAGGTGTCGAAGCCGGAGAGGTCGGAGGTTGCACCTCCGCCACGTATTATGACCACGACGTCGAACTCCTCGGCACGACTGTTGATGGCATCGAGTGCGGCGAGGATGGACTCCTCGACCTGCGCTCCCTGCATAGTCGACTGGAAGAGCTCTACGCGGAAAGCGTAGCCGTGGGAGTTATTTGTGAGCTGATTGCAGAAGTCGCCATATCCGGCTGCGGTGGCCGACGAGATGACGGCAACGCGCTGCGGAAGCATCGGCATCTCAAGCTCCTTGTTGAGCCCCAGCACTCCCTCTGCCTCCAGCTGTGCGATTATCTCGCGTCGGCGGCGCGCCATGTCGCCAAGGGTGTAGTCGGGATTGATGTCGTTGACCGTAAGCGAATAGCCGTAAAGCTCATGGAAGGTGACGCTGACGTTCACCAGCACCTTGATGCCCGAGGTGAAGGTCTGCCCCGTGCGCTCTTCAAAGTATGGGCGCAGCATGTTGAAGGTGCGGCTCCAGATGACGCCGCGCGCCTTCGCCACAAGCTGATTGCCCCGCGGATCCTTCTGGACGAACTCCAGATAGCAGTGGCCGCCGTTCACACGCACGTCGCTAAGCTCAGCGCTTACCCAGTAGTCTTCGGGTAAGCACTGCTCCAGGCTGCGGCGTACGAGCGAGTTAAGGTCGTGAAGTGTTAATGTTTCTTCTGTCATTTCATTGATTGATAGGCCTTCCACATATCAGGAACGCCATAGCCGAAAATATTGTCGGGATAGGCAGCACGGTCGCCGGAGTTGCGGACGAGCTCGATTATCTCCTTAGCTGTCAGGTTGGGAAGTGCTTGCCAGAGGCAGGCAACCATGCCGCACATAGTTGGCGAAGCGAACGATGTACCGTTGGCAGTACGCATGCTGCCGTTGCTTCCCATGATGTGAGAGGCAAGTCCGAGTGCAACGACATCGGGCTTGATGCGTCCGTCGGCTGTGTTTCCCACTGATGAGAATGGAGCCAGATGGAGATCCTTATCGATTGCGCCTACGGTGAGCACATTGTCGGCGTCGCCCGGAGGTGTTATCTTCTTCCATGAACCAGAGCCGGAGTTACCTGCGCTGCACACGAGCACCATTCCCTTGTCGGCAATCTTGGATGCCTGACGCGAGATGAGCGCATACTTTCCGTCGAGGTGACGAAGCTCGTAGTTCTTTGTCTCGTCGTCGAAGGAGTAGTAGCCGAGCGATGCATTGAGGACATCAACACCGACGCTGTCGGCAAACTCAACGGCAGCAGCCCAATAGTCCTGCTCTACGAGGTTCTCCGAACGTGCATCCTCGCTGCGAAGCAGCCAGTAGGATGCTGCGGGAGCCGTTCCGACCATCACCTTAGGAGCATTCATCGCCATGCATGAGAGCACGCCCTCGCCATGACTATCCTCACTGAAGATGTCGTGAGTAGGATCGACGAAGTCGTGAGTTCCGAGGATATTGATATTCTTCATCGACTCAATCTTATCCACATTGTGGAAGCCAGCATCGACAACAGCGATTGTCATGCCCTCGCCGCGGAATCCAGCCTCGTGAAGCTTGTGGCCGTTGCTTATCTCAATCTGGCGGAAAGCCTCGCCATAGAAGTTGTCGCTCTCCGAGCTCTTGTTGACGAGCGAGTCTCTCTTGTGGACGCGCTCCACTCCGCCCGGCGACTGCCAAACCTGCTCCACGCCCTTTACGAATGGCAGAGCCTTGATCTTGTCGACGAGTTTAGGGTTGTTGCAGGAGATGGTCACGAAGTTGTCCCACTTACCTGTGACAAGCACACGCACGCCGCAACGCTTCACCGCCTTGACATACGCCGCACAAACGGGGAGGTCGGTTGAGTCGATGGGCAGACACTGGCGTGTTCTGCGGTCGATGGCCTTCTGTGAGAGGAACTCCTGCGGGCGCTCGAGTGAATATTTAGTCGCCGACTTATCCTTCAGCGACACACGAAATTTGAGTGTATCCTGCTGCGCAAAGATATTCTGGGCAGCCAGGAAGAGTGCAATAAGAAGTAGATGTCTCATCTATCAGTCTGTTTTATCTAATACATTATTATAATCAGACGGCAAAATTACTCCATTTAGAGGAGATTATCATACTTCTTTACACTAAATAATATTATTCGATAGCCACTCCCTTGTAGAAATCGAGAATCTTGCAACGGAAGAGGTAGTCATATTTCGCCTGAATGCGGTCCGACAACGCCTTCTTCAGGTTCTGTTTGGCCTCATCGAACTCCAGGAGGGTAGCCTTCCCGTTCTCCAGCTTCTTCTCGGTGAGGTCGAAGGTTGCCTGACTCGCCTCCACGGCATTCACGCTGCTGGCATACTGACTCTCGGCAGCCACGGCATTGTACCAGGCCTGCTGCACCTCCTTGTAGAGTGTCTTCTTGGTTGCATCGAGCTGCAACGCCAGGTTCTGTTGCTGCAGACGGGCGGTGCGAACACTGTTGCGGGTGGCAAAGCGGTTGAAGAGTGGCACAGACAGACTAAAGCCTACATACTTGTTGAGGTTGTTCTTCATCTGGCGTCCGAAGGCCTCTGAAGTTACGCCGCCAACGGTGTAGTAGTTGGTCGAAAGGTTGGCGTTGAAGTTGAGCGTCGGATAGTAATCGCTCTTCGCCACACGGATGCTATATGCGCTGCCGTCGAGGCGGAGCTGTGCGGCACGTATCGACGACTTGCCGATAAGTGCGTCGTTGTAGATGGCTTCTGGTGCAGAGAGCGGTGCGAAGTCAAGTTCTCCGTCGGCTGCGTCGATGGTGAATCCCTCGGGCGAAGGAAG
>CAZKNB010000070.1:0-7427 GCA_964554075.1 uncultured Bacteroides sp. | reverse complement strand
ACAACAAGAAGAAGGAGCAGTTCAAGCAGTACACTGAGACTCGCGACATCAAGTACGTGGACTTCCAGGTCGTAGCAAGCGCTGAGGACAGAGCTGCTCTCGACGCAGAGATGGCTGAGTACACTAAGCAGCTTGAGGAGACCACTGAGGACTACACTTCATTCATCCGCTCAACCGGCTCTAACGAGTCATACGTTGACGTCTTCGCACGCAAGGGTGCTTTCCCTTCTGACGTTGCTTCACGCATCGACAGCGTTGCTACAGGCGTAGTCTTCGGTCCATACTACAATATGAACGATAACTCACTCAACTCATTCAAGGTCGTTGCACGCACATCTGCTGCCGACTCAATCAAGTTCCGCGCTATCCAGGTAGTTGCTGAGACTCCGGAGAAGATCAAGACTCTGGCCGACAGCATCGCTACTGCCATCAAGGGTGGTGCCGACTTCGCTGAGATTGCCAAGAAGTACAACCAGACTGGTGAGTACAACTGGATGACATCTGATCAGTATGAGGGTGGCCAGCTCGACGGCGACAACCTGAAGTACATCAACGCCATCAACAACGCTGCTGTAGGTGAGCTTCAGAACGTGGCTCTCGCTCAGGGCAACGTAATCCTCCAGGTTGGTGAGAAGAAGTCTTCTGTAGATAAGTACAAAGTTGCTGTCATCAAGCGTACAATCGACTTCTCAAAGGAGACATACAACAAGGCTTACAACAACTTCAGCCAGTTTGTTGCTGCAAACAACACTCTTGCTAAGATCAAGGAGAACGCAGAGGAGTCTGGTTACCGCCTCTTCGACCGTGCCGACCTCTCAAGCTCAGAGCACGCAATCGGTGGTGTACGTGGTACAAAGGATGCTCTCAAGTGGGCCTTCTCGGCTAAAGAGGGTGAGGTTTCCGGTCTCTACGAGTGTGGCGACAACGACCACCTGATGGTAGTTGCTCTCGAGGGTATCAACCGCGAGGGTTATGCTCCAATCAAGAAGGTTCAGGATTATCTCCGTGCTGAGGTCATCAAGGACAAGAAGGCAGAGAAGATTATGGCAGACATGAAGGCTGCAGGTGCTAAAACTCTCGCACAGTATCAGGCTTTGCAGGGTGCAGTGAGCGATACAGTTAAGCACGTAACATTCTCAGCTCCGGCTTACATCGCATCTTTGCGCAGCAGTGAGCCTATGGTTGGTGCCTACGCTTCAGTTGCTAAGAAGGGTGAGGTAAGTGCTCCTATCAAGGGTACTGCCGGTGTGCTCGTAATGCAGCTCTACGCTCAGGATAAGCTCAACGAGACATTCGACGCAAAAGAGGAGGCTGGCTCATTGCAGTCACTCTACCAGCGTCTCTCTTCACGCGTAGTGAACGACCTTTACCTCAAGGCTAACGTAAAGGATTTAAGATATAAATTCTTCTAATTTCCATTCTTGAAGAATTTTGTTTTTCATAGCTCTGTCGCCCGTCGGATTCAAACCCGGCGGGCGACTTTTGGTTATAGTGAGCTTCCCATGAAGATCTGCGACTGACTCAGCGGAACGAGGTTGCCGTTTAGCGTCAGCTGGTTGGAGTTGAAGTTCGGACTGATGGTGGCAGAGGCGTTGTTGGTGCCCTCGCTGAGCGAGATGTAGACCTGCGCCGAGATTGCTGCTCCCTGGATGCTGAAGGAGTAGTAGATGTTGCCCCGTTTGTCGTCGGTCAGCTGCTGACCGGAGATTGTGCCGTTGAGCGTCACTCCACCGATGCCGTTGGGCCCCGTGAAGCCGGAGTTTGAGGAGGTCTGCACTGTGCCGCTAGTGCCGTTGACCATCACGAAGTTGGTGCTTGACTCGACATACTTCGTTAAGCCGTTCGGCAGCACAGCCTGATTGGCCTCCAACACGAACTTACCCTCCTGCAGAGCCTGGATGGCAAGCTGATACTGAGCCATCGACTCGGCATTCTCCTCGGCGCGGATCTTAGCCCTTTCGGCATCCCTCTCCGCCTTACGTTTCGCCTCCTCGGTCTTTCTCTCCGACTGGGCGAAGGCGTCGGAGACTGGCATAGCCGCTAGCAGCATAGCCAGCATTGCGATAAACAACTTCATAGCTACATATATTTATATGGGTTTCAAAACGAAACTATAACAGCTCCCGCACGCTTAATGTTTAGAAAAAAAACATTAAGAGATAGCCCTATGTGGCTAATATTCCATATATTTGCCCTCTGTTTGCACAACTGTGTGCAAAAATATTTCAAACCATTAGTGATAGAGGAAAAGAGAGATGATCGAGATTGAAGAGAAAGAGCTTATGCGTGCCGGAAAAGAGGGCATGGACGAGTTTATCCAGCTGTTTGTTGACAAATATAAGGAGGAGCTTGGCGGCGAACTGACCGCGGACAACATGAACCGACTGACGGCAGACCAGCACACGCTCTACGCCTACTCCGTGCTCCACGAGGAGCTTATGGTCGGTGGCTTCTGCCAGCTTATCCAGAATGGCTACGGCGGCTATATCTTCGGCAATCCCTTCGCCAAGGCTCTCCGACTCTGGGGTGCCGAGGAGCTCTCTAAATTGCTCTACAAGGCAAAGAAAATCTATGATGAACATCGCGCAGACCTGGAACGCGAACGCGACGACGACGAGTTTATGGCGATGTATGAACAGTATGAGGAGTTCGACGACCTCGAAGAGCACTTCTTCGACATCGAGGAGGAGACGGCAGCCATCGTCGCTCAGTATGTTGACGACCACATAGAGCTATTCGCGACAGTAGTGAAATGAACAAAAACTTAATAATTACGTAATTAACAACTAAAGAACAAACTTATGAAACACCTAAGACATTTGACCATGCTTCTTGCTGTACTTTGCATGATGTTGACCTCTTGCTTGGATTCAAGCTCTGATAGCTATACTCCGACTGCCTACGGCACAGTGGAGGTTGTCAACTATATGGGAACTACATGCTTCAAGGCTAGCGATGGTACACTGATCTATCCGACTGCCACTTCACTCGCTGAGGTAAAGTCAAACTACAAGTTCGATCCGGACAACACCGGTGTCGCTTATATCGGTTATGAGTACAACGCCGACGACATCACTGCAAACACTACAAGTGTGACAGTATCACTGACCTACGCCGTTTCGCTCGACGCAACAGTTGAGGAGGTCGACGAGGAGGGTGCCTCAAACGACTCAATCAGCACAGCTCCAATCATCAACCTCTACAACGTGATGAATACATCGTCAGAGAGCAAGATGTACCTGCTGAACGACCGCTACCTGGTGACTGGTATCCAGTACTACTTCTACCAGTATATGCACTACTTCACCCTCGTCTACAATCCTAACGATCAGGACGACGACACAGTGATTAAGCTTTCGCTCCGCCACTCAGGCTCAGTGGAGGATAACTCAGTGCTTACAACCTCTTACGATGCCTACAGCTCTGGCTATCCATACATGTATATCAAGGCATTCGACATCAGCCTCCTCCCGCTCTCACCGAAGGTTACAAAACTCGAGGTTTATGCCGACGTGGCTATGAACAACGTTCCCCTTGCCAACGCAACGGAGACTGTCTTCTCAATGCCATTTAATAACTGATTCTGAAAACCCTTTGCAACGGTGGATTACAAAGAGTTATTCAATAGGGTAACCCTGCTGATTTCCTCTCCGGCGAAAGCCTGGGAGGAAATTAGTTTGGAAGAGGATAGGCGAAAGGCCCTCGACGGCTTCGTCTTTCCGATGATAGGACTATGTGCACTTTCGGTATTCCTCGGCACCATGTTTGCCGGCTCCTGGGGGCTCGATTCGCTCCAGGCTGCACTGCGCAACAGCTGCGTTGAGGCTGCGGCTCTCTTCGTGGGACTGCTGCTGGCTGCTCTCGGCATCGACATGCTGGAAAACCGTATGGCTCACCACGGCAGCGACATGCCGCTGGCAAAGCAGTTCGCAGGCTATGCCATGGTTATCGTCTTCGTCATTCACATCATCGAGGGCATCCTGCCTGACATGATGCTGATTTGCTGGATGGCGCAGTTCTACATAGTCTATGTGGTATGGGAGGGCATCACCATCGTGATGAAGAGCGAGGAGCAGCTCCGCCTGCGACTCACCATCTGCTACTCCGCCTTGTTGCTGCTCTGCCCGGCAATCGTGCAGGTGCTCTTCGACAAGATCATACCGGATATCAACTAAACATAAGAAAAAGAATTTAGAGAGAAATAGAGATGAAACCAGCTCAGATTAACATCAAGAACAAGCGCGCCTCGTTCGACTATGAGTTGCTTGACGACTACGTAGCGGGCATCGTGCTGACGGGTACGGAGATTAAGTCCATCCGTCAGGGCAAGGCCAGTCTTGTCGACACCTTCTGCTTCTTCACCAAGGGGGAGCTGTGGGTGAAGAATATGCACGTGGCGGAGTACTTCTATGGCTCGTACAACAACCATGCTGCACGCCGCGACCGCAAGCTGCTGCTCAACAAGAAGGAGCTGCGCAAGCTGGAGCGTGGCATCAAGGACACGGGATTCACCATCGTGCCCGTTCGCCTCTTTATCAATGAGAAGGGACTGGCCAAACTGGTCGTTGCCCTCGCCAAGGGTAAGAAGCAATATGACAAGCGCGAGTCGCTCAAGGAGAAGGACGACCGCCGCGACATGGACCGAATGTTCAAGAAATAGGGATTAGACTAGAGGGATAACAATGATGGACAACAGAATGGAGAAGCTGCTTCGCGAACGAATCCTCATACTGGATGGCGCGATGGGCACAATGATACAAAGTTACAACCTGAACGAGGAGGATTTCCGCGGCGAGCGTTTCGCCCATCTCCCCGGACAGCTGAAGGGCAACAACGACCTGCTCTGCCTGACGCGCCCGGATGTCATCAGCGACATCCATCGTCGCTATCTGGAGGCTGGGGCGGACATCATTGAGACCAATAGCTTCAGCTCCACTGTGGTCTCCATGGCGGACTATCATGTCGAGGAGTATGTCAGCGAGATCAATCTCGCCGCTGCCCGACTGGCTCGTGCCGCTGCCGACGAATACTCGCGCCGCACTCCCGGGAAGCCGCGCTTCGTGGCTGGTTCGGTGGGTCCGACCAACAAGACTCTCTCCATGAGTCCCGACGTCAACAACCCCGCCTTCCGTGCCCTTAGCTTCGACACACTGGCTGACGCCTATCAGCAACAGATGGAGGCGCTCATCGAGGGCGGTGTGGACGCACTGCTCATCGAGACAATCTTCGATACACTCAACGCCAAGGCGGCTCTCGTGGCTGCAGAGCGTGCCATGGAAAAGCGTGGCAAGAGAGTGCCCATGATGCTCTCTGTCACTATCTCAGACATTGCAGGCCGCACCCTTTCGGGTCAGACGCTCGATGCCTTCATGGCGTCGGTGGCTCATGCCGACCTGCTCTCCATCGGACTCAACTGCTCGTTCGGAGCACGCCAGCTCAAACCCTTCCTGGAGCAGCTGGCAGCCAAGGCACCATGCTACGTCAGCGCCTATCCCAACGCAGGACTCCCCAACAGCCTGGGACTCTACGACCAGACGCCCGAACAGATGGCGGCTGAGGTCAGCGAGTATGTCCGCGAGGGACTTGTCAATATCATCGGTGGATGTTGCGGAACATCCGACGCCTACATTGCGCTCTACCCGTCGGTGGTAGAGGGGGCAGCACCTCGTCGTCCTGCCGCTGCGGTGCAGACCACGTGGCTCTCCGGCCTCGAACTGCTGGAGATTAAGCCCGAGAGCAACTTCATCAATGTTGGTGAACGCTGCAACGTGGCTGGTTCGCGCAAGTTCCTCCGACTCATCAAAGAGAAAAACTATAGCGAGGCTCTCGACATCGCACGCCGACAGGTGGAGGATGGAGCCCTCGTAATCGATATAAACATGGACGACGGACTGCTCGACGCACGTCAGGAGATGGAGACCTTCCTCAACCTGGTTGCTTCGGAGCCCGAAATATCTCGTGTCCCAGTTATGATCGACTCCTCGAAATGGGAGGTCATCGAGGCGGCGCTTAAGTGCGTGCAGGGCAAGAGCATTGTCAATTCAATCTCTCTCAAGGAGGGCGAGGAGCCGTTCCTGGCTCATGCACGCTGGATCCGCCAGTTCGGCGCAGCCATGATTGTCATGGCGTTCGACGAGAAGGGACAGGCCGACAGCGCAGCGCGCAAGATTGAGGTGTGTAGCCGCGCCTATCGTCTGCTCACCGAGGCTGGTATCCCGCCGCAGGACATCATCTTCGATCCAAACGTACTGGCCGTGGCAACGGGTATTCCCGAGCACGACAACTATGCGGTGGACTTCATTGAGGCCACTCGCTGGATTCGTCAGAACCTCCCAGGCGCACACGTCAGCGGAGGTGTCAGCAACCTCTCCTTCTCGTTCCGTGGAAACAACTACATTCGCGAGGCTATGCATGCTGTCTTCCTCTACCACGCCATCTCGGCTGGTATGGATATGGGTATCGTGAACCCCGCTACCTCGGTGCTCTACACCGACATCCCCGCCGACCTTCTGGAGCATCTGGAGGACGTCGTTCTCAACCGTCGTCCCGATGCAGCTGAGCGTCTGATTGCTGTAGCCGAGGCGATGAAGGCGGAGCAGGCCGGTGGCGCTGCCACTCAGGAGCACCACGATGCATGGCGCGACAATACTGTTCAGGAGCGCCTCAAATATGCTCTTGTAAAGGGCATCGACAGCTATCTGGAGGCAGACATAGCCGAGGCTTTGCCACTCTATCCTAAAGCGGTGGACATCATCGAGGGTCCGCTGATGGAGGGCATGAATCATGTAGGAACTCTCTTCGGCGAGGGTAAGATGTTCCTGCCTCAGGTGGTCAAGACTGCACGCACCATGAAGCGCGCCGTGGCCATCCTTCAGCCGGTCATCGAGTCGGAGAAGAGCGAAGGCAGTGGCTCTGCGGGCAGAGTGCTTCTCGCCACAGTCAAGGGCGACGTCCACGACATTGGTAAGAACATCGTGTCGGTGGTGATGGCTTGTAATGGATATGAGATTATCGACCTGGGCGTAATGGTTCCTGCCGAGGAGATTGTGAAGCGTGCGGTGGAGGAAAAGGTTGATATGATTGGTCTCAGCGGACTGATTACCCCGTCGCTCGAGGAGATGGTCCACGTGGCACTGGAGCTTGAGAAGGCTGGTCTCGACATTCCGTTGCTCATAGGTGGTGCAACGACATCGAAGATGCACACAGCCCTGAAGATTGCTCCCGTCTACAGTGCTCCCGTTGTTCATATGAAGGATGCTTCGCAAAATGCCGGCGTGGCTGCCCGTCTGCTCAATCCGCAGCAGCGTGAGGCGCTGGTGGCGCAGCTGGAGAGTGAATACTCGGAACTTCGTGCCAAGAACGGCGAGAGCGTAAAGCCCACCGTTTCGCTCGAAGAGGCTAAGAAGGGAAAACTGGAACTCTTCTAG
>CAZKNB010000069.1:0-7455 GCA_964554075.1 uncultured Bacteroides sp. | reverse complement strand
TTATTGGTAATCCCCATTGGCTTTGATAAGTTCAATCAGCTTATCGACCGCCTCCTCTTCGGGAATATTCTTCTCTATACACTCTTTACGCTTGTAAAGGCTTACTTTGCCACGTCCGGCACCCACATATCCATAGTCGGCGTCAGCCATCTCGCCCGGACCGTTGACTATGCATCCCATGATGCCAATCTTCAATCCCTTAAGGTGCGAGGTCGCCTCCTTGATGCGTGCAATGGTGCTCTGCAGGTCGAAGAGGGTTCGCCCGCAGCTCGGGCAGGAGATATACTCCGTCTTCGATGTGCGCAGGCGACCCGCCTGAAGGATGTTGAACATTGTGGCGTCGATCAGCTTATGGTCGAGTGAGCCCTGGTTGTAGATGAAGATGCCGTCGCAGAGGCCGTCGAATATCAGTGCGCCCATATCGGCAGCCGACTTTATCTGCAGGTCTTCAGCCTCGTTCTCCTGGTAGTGCTGGAAGAAGACAACCGGGTTCTTCAGTCCGTCGACAGTAAGCTCGTGAGCCAGTGCGCGGTGTTCGCCCAGTCGGTTCTGGTGGTCGCTCTGAGAGATGATGACAATCTCGGGATGGAACTTCAGACAAGCCGAAACCTCCTCGGTGTATGCCATGTAGGGCAGGAAGAGGAACTTCATCTCCGCCTTGCAGGCACCGACAAGCATCAGCTGTTCGTGGTTGAATGCTGGCCATGTTCCCTCTTCGCCGTTCCAGAGATCAGCGTCGACGATATATTCAGCGTTCGGAATTCTCTTCTCAATCGCCTGACGACCGACGTAGATATAGTCGGGGGTGAAGTCTGGATTGACTTCCGACGTGCCGTCGAGTCGGTCGGCTATAACCACGGGCAGGCAATCCCCGCCGATGTTTCTCACCGCCTTTGTCTCGCGTCGGGTGGGAGAGGTGTAGCAGAAGCTCTCCGGAAGCATGCCGGGGATGTACATGTGACCCTGTCGGCGGGTTACGTAGTCCACCAGTTTGCGTGCCACGGGAATCTCCGCTTCGGGCTCCTCGCTGAGCGATACGCGAACGGTGTCGCCGATGCCGTCGGAGAGGAGAGCGCCGATGCCCAGAGCCGACTTGATACGTCCGTCCTCGCCGTCGCCCGCCTCGGTAACGCCGAGATGGAGCGGGAACGCCATGCCCTCGCGCTCCATGGTCTCAACAAGCAGTCTCACCGTCTTCACCATCACCACAGTGTTTGACGCCTTGATGGAGAGAACGACATCCTTGAAGCCTTCGGCAACACAGATGCGCAGGAACTCCATGCACGACTCCACCATGCCCTCCGGCGTATCGCCGTAGCGCGACATGATGCGGTCGGAGAGTGAACCGTGGTTCACGCCGATTCGGATGGCAGTATGATTCTCCTTGCAGATGTTGAGGAATGGGACGAAGCGCTCGCGGATCTTCTCAATCTCCGCTGCATACTCCTCGTCGGTGTACTCCAGCTTCTTGAACGTACGTCCCGGATCTACGTAGTTTCCCGGGTTGATTCGCACCTTCTCGGCATAGAGGGCAGCCACGTCGGCCACCTTCGGGTTGAAGTGTACGTCGGCCACCAGAGGCACCGTGTAGCCCTGACTGCGCAGGGCGCTGTTGATGTTCTTGAGATTCTCCGCCTCCTTCACACCCTGTGTGGTGAGGCGAACATACTCTCCGCCTGCGTCGACGATGCGCTTTGTCTGCTCTACGCACGCCTCGGTGTCGTTGGTAGAGCGATTGGTCATCGACTGCACACGAATAGGATTGGGGCCGCCCAGAGGGACAGCCCCAATATTTACCTCCGTCGATTCTCTACGTGAGTAATTGAATAAGTCCATAGAGGTCGCCACTTTAGTTTGTTTTATACTCAAACTTCAGGTTGCTGAGCTCCTCGTTAGCCTTCACAATCTTCTTCTTCAGTCCCTGCTTGTAGGCTGCGAATGCATCGGCAAGCTCCTTGTCGCTCTGTGCCAGAATCTGGACAGCGAGGATAGCTGCGTTCATTGCGCCATTGATGGCAACTGTAGCCACCGGTATGCCGGGAGGCATCTGAATGATTGAGAAGAGTGCATCCATGCCGTCGAGCACCGAGCCCTTGATGGGGACACCGATAACGGGAACTGTGGTGTTGGCAGCGATGACGCCCGGAAGAGCTGCTGCCATTCCTGCTGCTGCAATAATCACCTTAATACCTCTGCCCTGTGCATTTGTTGCGAACTCCTCCACCTCAGCTGGGGTGCGGTGAGCCGACAGGGCGTTAATCTCAAACGGAACATGAAAATCGTTAAGCAGCTGTGCAGCCTTCTCCATTACTGGAAGGTCGGACGTGCTGCCCATAATGATACTAACAATAGGAGTCATATTTATAGCCTCTTTGTATATTTATTAATTACTAGTTTAATTCCGGTAGGGTAGAGCCTCGGCTTAGCCGTTGACCAGGGCCTTGTAGCCCTCTGCATCAAGAAGGTTCTTGATGTCGCCTGCATCGACCGGCTTGATCTTGATGATCCAGCCCTCGCCGTAGGGATCCTTGTTGACGAGCTCGGGTTGCTCCTCGAGAGCCTCGTTTTGCTCGAGCACCTCGCCTGCGATAGGCAAGAAGAGGTCTGAGATAGTCTTTACGACCTCGATTGTACCGAATGTGTCGCCAGCCTCGAGGTTCTCGCCTACAGTCTGGATGTCAACGAATACGATGTCGCCCAGTTGCTCCTGTGCGTAATCGGTGATACCTACATAGGCGATGTCGCCCTCAATACGAATCCACTCGTGCTCACTTGTGTACCTAACATCTTGTGGGATATTCATAACTATTAGTTTTTTGAAGTTAAACAATTAAGTTTCTTATAATATATGTTACAAACCTACATAAAAATAGTGTTCGTCGTTCATATTCTATCAAATTTTAACATATCATTCCATTTCTGCTCTCTAAAACAGGTAGAAGCGGAACAGCATGTTGGTAAAGGGATTGAGAACCATCATCGAACAGACGAAGCCGACCATGAAGCCCCAGAACACCTCGCCCAGGCTGTGATGGTTGAGGATGATGCGCGCCGAACCCAGCAGACCTGCTATCATGATGAAGAGGCAGAGCCAGCCCAAAGGGTTGTAGCCGAAGAGCGCGCTGAACGAGATGAGGCCGCCGATGATTGCTCCCATGCCCGCCATGTGTTCGCTGAGTTTCCACTTCAGGTTGACCACGACGCAGATGACCTGCATCAGCAGCGCTGCAACGATGATACCTGTCATGTACCAGGGAATGCTCAGACGGTGCATCATCATCAGGCAGAAGACGTACGAGGTGATGGTCAGCAGGAAGGGCACGAAGCGCTTGTTGCGGTCGCGCGTCAGCTCCAGCGTGGCAAAACCATTGATCTTCTTGAAGATGAAGATGGTGATGGTGGGCATCAGAATGGTGAAGCAGTAGACCACCGACAGTACAATCAACTTGTAGTTGGTGGGCATGATGCGCATATATGAGAAGAAAAAGAGCACCAGAAAGGCGAGGAAGGGGATGGAGAATGGATTCAGAATCCACGACGTAATCCTCGACGCCTTGATCAGTGCCTTGTCGGTCACGATGCTGAACTGCATCTTGCTGTGCGCACTGCTCTGCTCATTGGGTTGTATCTCATTTTGTTCCATAATATATATGTATGTTCTCAGTTCATCTTCTAAGTCGCGCCACGGGGATGTTGAGCTGCTGGCGATACTTGGCCACCGTGCGGCGTGCCATAGGGTAGCCCTTCCCCTTCAGGATCTCCGACAGCTCGTCGTCGGTGAGCGGCTTCTTCTTGTCCTCGCCGGCGATGCACTCCTTGAGTATCCTTCTTATCTCGCGCACCGACATCTCCTCGCCGCTCTCCGTGGTGTAGCCGTCGCTGAAGAAGAACTTCAGCGGATAGATGCCGAAGTCGGTCTGCGCATACTTGCTGTTGGTCACTCGCGAGATGGTCGATATGTCGAATCCGCTGCGCTCAGCCACATCCTTCAGGATCATCGGGCGCAGCAGCGACTCGTCGCCCTCGGTGAAGAAGGGGCGTTGCAGCTCCACAATCGTACGCATGGTGGTCAGCAGCGTGTTCTGTCTCTGCTTGACGGCATCGATAAAGCCCTGTGCGGCATCAATCTTCTGCTTGAGGAAGAGGAATGCCTCCTTCGACTCCTTCGACTGGTTGTGGCGGTTGCGCGTGTTCTCATCAATCATATCCGAGAATTCGCGGTTCAGGCGAAGCTCGGGCACGTTGCGATTGTTGAGGCTCACGTTGATCGAGCCGTCGTCGTAGCTCTCTATGATGAAGTCGGGGACAATCTGCTGCATGCTGTGGCCGATCGATTCACCCAGCGATGCACCCGGACGCGGGTTGAGGCGGGTGATTTCGGCGATGGCAGCCTCGAGAGTCTCCTCGTCAATCTCCAGTTTTCGTGTAATCTTGTCCCAGTGTTTGCGGGTGAACTCCTCGTAACACTCGTTGACGATGCGCTCCTCCAGTCGCAGCATCGCGTTGTTCGGGTCGCTCTCCATCTTGCGCCGGATCTGAATCGTCAGGCATTCCTGCAGTCCGCGTGCGCCGATGCCGGCGGGGTCGAACTCCTGGATGATGGCGAGAATGGACTCCAGCTCCTCGCGTGTAGTCTCTATTCCCGAGTAGATGGCGAGGTCGTCGACCATCGCGTCGAGTGGTTTGCGCAGCAGGCCGTCGTCGTCGAGCGAGCCGATGATATACTCCGCCAGCTCCCTCTGATGCTCGTTCAGCTCCTGTTCGCTGAGCTGCTCCTTCAGCGTCTCGTAGAATGAGACAGCGTCGGAGAATGGAATCTCCTCCGCCTGTTCGCGGTTCGAGCGGTTGTTGTCCTGCAGCTTATAGTCGGGGATGTCGTCGTCGGTCAGATAGTCGTCGGCAGTGTTGTAGTCGTTAGCCTCCGCCTCGTCGCCGTTCTCCAGCTCCGGCTCATCGCCCGCCGCACTCTCCTCGCGTCCCTCCTCGAGGGCGGGATTGTCGAGAATCTCGGCATGGACGCGCTCCTCCAGCTCCACGGTAGGGAGCTCGAGCAACTTCACAACCAATATCTGTTGCGGCGACAGAGTCTGCGTCTGTTGCTGTGTCTGCGACTGAATCTGATTTGAACCTTGCGACATCTGTTTAATAGTTAGTTTGCTTCTTAACAGGCTACAAAAATAGATTATTTAGTGCTAATCTGAATATATTTTGCCACACAATTTTACAAATCTTCGTCAAAGATAGTACCTTTGCTCCTACGAAACTGAATTTAAAAACAATATAAGCTTATGTTTAGCAAAGAGACATACGTGCAGCGCAGGGCTGAACTGAAGAAGAAGGTCGGCTCTGGCTTGTTGCTCTTCCTGGGCAACGATGAATATGGATTGAACTTCGAGGATAACACATTTCGTTACAGACAGGATTCATCATTCCTCTATTACTTCGGACTCTCGTTCGCGGGTCTGGCAGCAGTGATCGACATCGACAACGACCGTGAGATAATCTTTGGCGACGAACTCTCTATCGACGCAATCGTATGGATGGGCACACAGCCCACACTCCACGAGAAGAGCGCGATGGTCGGCGTTGAGAACACCATGCCATCTGCCGAACTCCCTAAATACCTCCAGAAGGCTGCTGCCAGCGGTCAGACCATCCACTACCTGCCGCCCTATAAGGCAGAGCATCGCCTGAAGCTGATGGAGTGGCTCGGCGTTCCGCCTGCAAAGCAGGAGGGTTCGGTGCCCTTCATCCGCGCCATCGTCAGCCAGCGTAACTATAAGACAGCCGAGGAGCTCGAGATCATCGAGAAGGCTTGTCTCGTCACAGCCGACATGCACGAGGCTGCCATGCGCACCATCCGTCCGGGAATCATGGAGTATGAGGTAGTCGCTGCAATGGAGGCCATCTCCATCGCCAACAACTGCGAGACCTCTTTCGCCACCATCGCCACCGTCAATGGTCAGACTCTCCATAACCACTATCATGGCAATCGCCTACAGTCGGGCCAGCTCTTCCTGATTGATGCAGGAGCAGAGCACGAGTCGGGCTATGCCGGCGATATGTCGTCGACGACTCCTGTCGACCTGAAGTTCACTCAGCGCCAGAAGGAGATCTACATGCTCCAGAACAAGATGGCCAGCAGCGTAGTAGCTGCGCTTCGTCCGGGAGTCAACTATATGGATATGTACGACCTCTCGGCACGCGTGATGGTCGACGGCCTTAAGGAGCTCGGACTGATGAAGGGCAACACCGACGATGCCGTTCGCGAGGGAGCTCACGCCATGTTCTATCCCCACGGACTGGGCCACATGATGGGTCTCGACGTTCACGATATGGAGAACCTTGGTGAGATCTGGGTAGGCTATGACGGCAAGCCGAAGAGCACGCAGTTCGGTCGTAAGTCACAGCGCCTTGCCCTGCCGCTCGAGCCGGGCTTCGTCTTCACCGTAGAGCCGGGCATCTACTTCATCCCCGAGCTGATGGACAAGTGGAGAGCCGAGAAGAAATTCTTCGACTTCATCAACTACGATGTGCTCGACACCTACCGCGACTTCGGCGGAGTGCGCAACGAGGCCGACTACACCATCACAGCCGATGGAGCACGAATCCTTGGACGCGCCATTCCCAACACGCCGGAGGCAGTCGAAGCCTTCAGAAAATAGGGGTGCAAATTGTATGATTAAATCATAAGAGAATCTTAAAAAGTAAAGAATTATCAGCCATTTGTGTGATTTGAGCGTAAATATTTATATCTTTGTCGCCCGAATTATGCCGTTTTCAGTACTTTTTACTTAAAAAAAGAGAGGTAATGGCTTGATATTAGATGATTTGTCGTACTTTTGCACGACTTAAAGACGAATACATTGGGAAAGTTTGATAAATATAAAATAGACCTGAAGGCAATGACCGAGGATGTCATCAAGCGTGACTTCCATCTCGACAACGCCTTCTTCGCCGACATCGATTCACCTGAGATTCAGAAGGGACGTGTCGACGTGGCGCTCACCGTACGCCGTACGGCAGCAGCCTTCGAACTCAGCTTTGAGACCAATGGAGTCGTAGTCGTGACGTGTGACCGTTGTCTTGACGAGATGGATCAGCCCGTTGAGAGTAGCGACAAGATCATGGTGAAGTTCGGTACCGAATACAGCGACGAGGGTGACAACCTGGTTGTCATTCCCGAAGAGGAGGGAGAGATCAACGTGGCCTGGTTCATGTTCGAGTTTATAGCCTTGGCTATCCCGATGAAGCATGTCCACCCCGCCGGCAAGTGCAACAAGGAGATGACCAGTCGTCTGAGCCATCTGATGCGCACCGAGGCAGGCGATGATGAGGAGTTTGGCGGTGAGGCTGACGAAGCCGACGATGCCGAGCGTCCGGTTGATCCCCGTTGGAACGAATTAAAGAAAATATTAGATAACAATTAAAAACGTAAAAAAGAAATGGCACATC
>CAZKNB010000068.1:0-7641 GCA_964554075.1 uncultured Bacteroides sp. | reverse complement strand
GGCTCCGGTAAAACCACCCTCGCTGAAGCAATGCTTTTCGAGAGTGGTCTTATAAAACGTCGCGGTTCGGTAGCAGCAAAGAACACAGTAAGTGATTATTTCCCTGTTGAACAGGAGTACGGTTACTCCGTATTCTCTACGGTATTCCATGTAGAGTGGAACAATAAGAAACTCAACATCATAGACTGCCCGGGATCGGACGACTTCGTGGGCAGCACAGTCACAGCTCTGAATGTGACGGACACAGCCATCCTGCTCCTCAACGGACAGTATGGTCTTGAGGTGGGCACTCAGAACCACTTCAGATATACCGAAAAACTGAACAAACCCGTCATCTTCCTTGTCAACCAGCTTGACAACGAGAAGTGCGATTACGATAACATATTGGAGCAGCTGAAGGAGGCTTACGGCTCTAAGGTGGTTCCAATCCAGTATCCGGTGGCTACCGGACCGAACTTCAACACTATTATAGATGTGTTGCTGATGAAGAAGTACTCATGGAAGCCCGAGGGTGGCGCTCCTATCATTGAGGACATTCCCGAAGAGGAGAAGGAGAAGGCCTTAGAGTGGCACAAGGCTCTCGTGGAGGCAGCAGCCGAGAACGATGAGGGCTTGATGGAGAAGTTCTTCGAGCAGGAGTCTCTCAGCGAGGACGAGATGCGTATGGGTATCCGCCAGGGACTTATCTCACGCGGCATGTTCCCTGTGTTCTGCGTATGCGCAGGCAAGGATATGGGTGTGCGCCGACTGATGGAGTTCCTCGGCAACGTGGTTCCGTTCGTTTCAGATATGCCTAAGGTGAAGAATACCGAGGGCCAGGAGATCACTCCGGACAGCAATGCTCCGACATCTCTCTACTTCTTCAAGACCAGCGTTGAGCCGCACATCGGTGAGGTTTCATACTTCAAGGTGATGAGCGGAAAGGTGAAGGAGGGTGCCGACCTTCTGAACGCCGACCGTGGCTCTAAGGAGAGAATTGCTCAGATGTTTGTCGTTGCAGGTCCTAACCGCGACAAGGTGGAGGAGCTGCAGGCCGGCGATATAGGCGCTACAGTCAAGCTGAAGGATGTGAAGACGGGCAACACGCTCAACGACAAGGATGCCAACAACAAGTTCAACTTCATCAAGTATCCTAACTCTAAGTACACCCGCGCCATCCGTCCGGAGAACGAGGCCGACGTGGAGAAGATGATGTCCGTGCTTACACGTATGCACGAGGAGGATCCGACCTGGATTGTTGAGCAGTCTAAGGAGCTGCGCCAGACCCTGGTTCACGGTCAGGGCGAGTTCCACCTGCGCACACTGAAGTGGAGACTCGAGAACAACGAGAAGCTAGCTATCAAATACGAGGAGCCTCGCATCCCATATCGCGAGACTATCACCAAGGCGGCACGTGCCGACTATCGCCACAAGAAGCAGTCTGGTGGTGCAGGTCAGTTCGGTGAGGTTCATCTCATCGTGGAGCCATACAAGGAGGGAATGCCTCTGCCCGACACATATAAGTTCAACGGTCAGGAGTTCAAGATCTCTCTCAAGGGCCAGGAAGAGGTGCCACTGGAATGGGGCGGAAAGCTGGTATTCATCAACAGTGTGGTTGGTGGCGCCATCGACAACCGCTTTATGCCTGCCATCATGAAGGGTATCATGTCGCGCATGGAGCAGGGTCCGCTGACCGGTTCCTACGCACGCGATGTACGTGTCATCGTCTACGACGGTAAGATGCACCCGGTAGACTCCAACGAGGTTTCATTCATGCTTGCGGGCCGCAACGCCTTCAGCGAGGCATTCAAGAATGCGGGTCCGAAGATTCTGGAGCCTATCTACGATGTAGAGGTGTTCGTGCCGAGCGACAAGATGGGCGACGTGATGGGTGACCTTCAGGGACGCCGCGCCATGATTATGGGTATGAGCAGCGAGAAGGGTTACGAGAAGCTGATTGCGAAGGTGCCTCTCAAGGAGATGTCATCCTACTCAACAGCGCTCAGTTCGCTCACAGGCGGACGCGCATCCTTCACCATGAAGTTCGCTAGCTACGAGCTTGTTCCTTCTGACGTTCAGGAGAAGCTCATCAAAGACTTTGAAGCAAAACAAACAGAGGAATAACATTATATATTATTCCACAAGAAATGTGTTTTTCATAATTTTTAAGTTTAGGTGGATGGCGCGCCGGGAGGCGCGCCATTCTTTTTTCCTTCTTATCGTGAGAGCCACTGCTCGGGGTTGAGCTTGTCCTTCTCGTGACGCAGCTGGAAGTGGAGCACGGTGCGGTTGTCATCGGCCTTATTGGTGAAGATGGTGCCGAGCACCTGCTTTGTGCTCACCATGTCGCCCTGCTTGACAGAAGCAGAGGAGAGGTTACAGTAGACGGAGATGTAGCTGCCGTGACGAACCAGGATGTTGAAGAGGCCGTTCAGCTGGAACACGGCTGCCACCTTACCCGTGAAGATGGCGCGGGCTTGTGCTCCCGGCTTTGCCTGAATGTCTATTCCCTTGTTGTCGAGCGTCACGTTGCGCAGTCCCGCAACGTCATACTGTCCGTAGTGGCTGGTGATGATGTATGGTCCTGTGACAGGCATCGGGAGTCGTCCCTTGTTGTTGACGAAGTTGCCCGAGAGCTGGCGGTCCTCGCTGCTCATGCGGTAGGCCTCAACGGGCTTAGCCTTGCTGCCTGACGACTTGGAAGTGGTCGTCTCGCTGCTCTTGGATGATGACTTCGACGACTTGGATGTCGCGGCGGAGCTCTTCGACTTGGCTGCGGCAGCCTCCTCGCGGCGGCGACGCTCAGCCTCACGGCGCGCCTCCTCTTCGGCACGCTTACGTGCCTTCTCAATCTCCTCGGCAATCAGTCGGTCGATGCGCGCATTGAGCTGCTGTGCTTCGCGGCGCTTCTTGTTGAGCTCGGTCTGGAGTCCCTTCTGCTTCTTCTGCAGGTTTGCCACGAGCGTACGCTTCTCCTGCTGCTGGCTCTCCAGCTTGGCCATCTCAGCCTCGCGCTCCTTGAGGAGCGACTGCTTGGCATCCTTCACCGTGTTGAGCTCAGCCAGTTTCTTGTTCACCTGCTCCTGCTTCTTGAGGATGTCCTCGCCCTGCAGTCGCTGATAGGTGGCATACTCCTGGACGTAGCGCAGACGTCGGTAGGTCTGGCTCAGGTTCTCGGCAGAGAAGATGAACATCAGTCTCTCCTCTATCGACTTATTCTTATAGAGATACTTCACCGAAGCCTCATATTTCTTCTTCTTGTCCATCAGCTCCGCCTTCAGTCCGTCGAGCTCCTTGCCCAGCGAAGCAATCTCCTTGTCGAGGGCTGCCATATCGTCGTTGATGGCATTGATGTAGCGTTGACGCTCGGCAATCTGTCCGGTCAGTGCGTTCAGCTTGGAAAGCTGGCTGCCGACATCCTTCTTGGTAGTCTTCAGCAGCGACTCGCTCTCGGCAATCTGTTTCTGAAGTTCGCCGCGCTTTCCCTCAAGCTGACGGATGAGTTTGGTGCTCTGTGCGGAGAGCGGGAGTATCAGAGCACCTAAAAGCAGGAGTGTAGAAAAGAGTCGTCTCATTGTTGCAGCAAAGCGTTTATCGTGTTCAACAATTCGGCGGTAGTCACCTGAGTATATTTAGAGGATACCGTTGTCGGGGTCATCTCGAACTCCTTGTCGCTGATGTCGTAGACAACCACCTTACCCTTCTCGAGCGACGGGATGCCCAGCTCCTTTCCGCTGAACTCATAGCGCTCGGCAGCAGCGGCAGAGTCGATGAGCAGCTTCTCCAGCTTGGCGTAGCTGAAGTGTGAGGGGAGCATCGACTTCATCTCCGCCTCGTCCATAACGACGTAACGATGGTTCATGCGGTCGACGAGCATGCACTGTTCAGGCGAAACCTCCATACGAGCCATCTCGCTGCGGAGGATAGGCATCAGGATGGAGAGTTGCACTCGGTCGTCGCTCTTCATCTTTACCGTACCGTTGAGCGTCACGCTGCCCGACTTCAGGGGTGCCGTGATTTGCATCTTTGCAGAGAGATACTTGGTCTCTGCGGGGAGTGTGGAGGTTGCGTGCTTCGCAGTCTTACAGCCGGTCAGCAGCACTATCGTCATTAACAGATAAAAAACTCTTTTCATTCAGCTATATATTTCTTACGTCTAATCTTCTCTTTCAGTGTGGCGGAGTCGTTGCCGTCGTTAAGCGCCTGTGTCCAGTAGTCAATCGCCTTGTCGCTCTCACCATTCATATAATATATGTCTCCGCAGTGCTCCTTGATCACTCCGCGATCCTCGCCGAGATCCTTCAGCGCCTGCTCGATGTATGTTCGTGCCTCGGTGTATCGTCCCTTCATGAAGAGTATCCATGCATAGGTGTCGAGGTATGTGGCATTGGCCGGTTCAGCCTTTATGGTCTTGTAGCTCATCTCCTCCGCCTTGTCGAGGTCCTTGTTGTCGACCGAGAGATAGTAGGCGTAGTTGTTGAGCACGCCGATGTTGTCGGGGCTGTAGCTGAGAGCCTCATCGTAGGCTGCATAGGCCTCGGCACTCATACTCTTCTCGTGGTAGAGGTCGCCCTGAAGCGAATAGAGGTCGGATGCCAGTGTGGCTGTGGTCTCACTGTTGATATGTTCCACTCCCTTGGTTATGACAGCCAGTGCGTCGTCGGTACGCTCCTCCTGATTGTAGGCTATGGTCAGATAGAGATAGAACTCGAGAACATCGGGGAGGGCGTCGATGCCCGCCTCACAAACGCTCTTCACCAGAGTGTAGTCCTCGCCCTGGACAGCCATCTGAAGGAGCATCAGGCGTGCCACTTTATTGTCGGGTTCAAGCGCCAAGGCTCTCTCAAGCACGGGGCGCGACTGCGGCTGCAGATTCTTTTCCCAGAGATACTGGGCGTAGAGCAGAAGGATTGAGGCGTCGCAGCTCTCGCTCGCCGCAGCTCTCTCGAAGAGGGCAATGGCAACGGTGCTGTCCTGCTTGCTGTTCTCTATATACGCCACACGACTCAACAGGAGGTCGTGCTTATTCTCGGGACTGATGGTCTTGCTGTTGAGCACTGCATCAATCTGACGCTCATACTCTTCGGTCTGCCCATTCTTCTCGTAATAGCCCAGCAGGGCAAGCAGAGCCATGGCGTTGTCCGGCTCCTCGGCCAGCACGCCCTGGTATATCTCATACGCCTTGGCGTCGTCGCTGTTTTGCTCATACATTCCGCCGAGCAGCACCTTGTAGCGGTTGTCGAGCGGATACTCGTCGACCAGACTCTGAAGTTCGTCAATCGCCTTCTGGTTCTCGCCGCAACGGGAATAGGCGTTCGCCTTCTCCATGGTGAGCTGTTCGCTCTTGCCCATAATCTTCTCGAGGCGGTCGAGTGTCTCGGCCACCTTCTTGTCCTCGCCATTCTCGCTATAGGCAGAGGCGAGGGCGTAGAGAGTCTCCTGACGCTCGGGGAAGCGTTCGGTCATCTGTTCGAGTACCTTAATCGCCTCTCCATTCTGACCCATTCGCTGATAGAAGCTGACCAGAGCCTGCGCATACCAGTAGTTGTCCTGCGCACCGGCAACGGCAGTCTCGAGAGCCTGCAGCGCATCGGTATAGCGACCCAGATACTGATAGTACTGAGCAATCTCGTAGAGAGCCGAAGGCGCCTTCGGGTTAATGTCGAGGCAGTGTTCAAGCAGATTGTAGGCAGCGGTGTAGTTTCCCTGCCCGTTCTGACGCACCGCCTCCAGGTAATAGTAGTCGTAACGTCGCTGCTCCTCATCGGAAAGCTGGACTTCGCTGCCAGCCGAACTGCCCTTCATCCTCTTGGATGAGCCGCAGGAGGCAAGCACAAGCGCCAGCACCAACAGAGACAATATCTTTGTGAAGTTCATTCTCATCAGAATAGCATTTATTTACTTCCCGTATGTCCGAATCCGCCATCGCCTCTCTCGGTGTCGTCGAGAGTCTCGACCTCAACCCATTCGCCCTGTTCGTGACGCGCAATCACCATCTGAGCCACGCGCTCACCATCCTCGATGACAAAGGGATCGTTGGAGAGATTGACAAGCACCACGCAAATCTCGCCGCGATAGTCGGCATCGATGGTACCCGGGGAGTTGAGCACCGTGATTCCCTTCTTGAGAGCGAGACCACTGCGCGGACGCACCTGAGCCTCAAAGCCCTTAGGGAGAGCGATGTAGAGTCCCGTGGGGACAAGGCATCTCTGCAACGGAGCAAGGGTGATCGGTTCTTCAAGATTGGCTCTCAAGTCCATGCCGGCAGACTGTTCTGTGGCGTATGCGGGGAGCTGATGTTTCGACTTATTGATGACTTTTATCTTCATAATCGGTTTGTTTACTTATAATCACGGGCGAAAGTACACAATTTGAATTGAAAAACTTTACTTTTGCACAGAAATATGAAGATAAAGGGTGTAACAGATATGAACAAGATGGACTGGCGAAAGCTAATTTCAGCAAAGCGCTTCGGTATGGAGGAGTACCATAAGGAGAGGCAAGAGAACAGAACGGAGTTTCAACGCGACTACGACCGACTGATTTTCTCGGCCCCCTTCCGCCGTTTGCAAAACAAGACTCAGGTGTTTCCATTGCCTGGCAGCATCTTCGTGCACAACCGACTGACCCACAGCCTGGAGGTTTCGTGCGTGGGACGCTCACTGGGTAACGACATCAGCAAGGAGCTTCTCAAGAAGTATCCCGACATGGAGGATTCCTTCCTCCCGGAGATTGGCTCCATCGTCTCGGCAGCCTGTCTGGCTCACGACCTCGGCAACCCACCCTTCGGCCACTCCGGCGAGAAGGCCATCTCTACATTCTTCTCGGAAGAGGGAAAGGGAATGGCGCTGAAGCCGCAGCTGTCCGACGCCGAATGGGAGGACTTCACCCACTTCGAGGGCAACGCCAATGCCTTCCGCCTGCTCACCCACCAGTTTGAGGGAAGAAGAAAGGGAGGATTCGCACTGACCTACTCCACCCTCGCCTCCATCGTCAAGTACCCCTACTCTTCGAGTCTGGCAGGCAACAAGTCGAAGTTCGGCTTCTTCATCAGCGAGGAGGAGTCGTTCGAGAAGATTGCCACCGAACTGGGAATGATACGTCTGAACGATTCGCCACTGCGATATGCGCGCCATCCGCTGGTCTACCTGGTGGAGGCTGCCGACGACATCTGCTATCAGCTGATGGACATTGAGGATGCCCACAAGCTGAAGATACTGACATCGAAGGAGACACTCTCACTGCTGATGAACTACTTCGACGATAAGAAGAAGGCGCATATCGAGGAGACATTCAAGATTGTAAGCGACACGAACGAGCAGATTGCCTACCTGCGCTCATCGGTAGTAGGCCTGCTGATACGCGAATGTACCGCAGCCTTTATGGAGAATGAGGATGCCATCATGAGCGGCACCTTCAGCGGCACGCTCATCAAGCACATGTCGCCGCAGGCCACAAAGGCCTACGAGCACTGCGAACACGTGTCGATGAAGAAGATCTACCACTCCAAGGATGTGCTCGACATTGAGTTGGCAGGTTATCGCATCATCCGCACCCTGCTGGAGCTGATGATTGAGGCGGTGACATCGCCCGAGAAGGCATACTCACAGCTGCTCATCAACCGCGTTTCGAGCCAGTACAACATAAAAGCGCCTGCAATCT
>CAZKNB010000067.1:0-7813 GCA_964554075.1 uncultured Bacteroides sp. | reverse complement strand
CCAGACGCTCCACGGTCTGAGCAATCTGCTCCGTGTTTTTTGCGGCAGACGATGCATCGCCTGTCACAATCTTGCTCATGTCCACCCGCTCGGCACGAACTGCCAAGGCAACGAGCGCCATAATGCAAATAGTAAATGCTCTTCTCATATCTTTGTTATTTTATATTACACTTAAATTCATGCACTCCGCTACCTACAGCAATTGATGCGGATCCGTCGGGGAGATAAACCTCCGCACTGTCGCCAACGGGGATTGAGACAGTCAATCGGAACTCATCGCCATTGCGGGTCCAACTGGTGGAGATGGCACCGTGGAGAGTGCGCGTAGCTGCCTTCACATAACTCAAATCGCCAACGACAGCCGGACGGATAACAATCTTCTGACCATCGCGGTGAGTGGTGCGGATGTCGATTCCAGCCAATGAGCGGAAGAACCATTCATCAATCTGACCCATCATGAAGTGATTCCACGACGAACCCTGACGAGGGTCCCACTGCTCCGTGAGCGTTGTTGCGCCGAACTTCAGCTGGAAGCCGTAGCCCGGAGTCTCCTCGTGGTTGTGCATGGTGTACATCACGTCGTTGCGGCCAAACATCGCTAACGTCTGGAAGAGGTAGCGGTTGCCAACGTCACCCGTTGTGAGCTTACCGTCGTGCGCCTTGATGTCCGCCAACAGATTGTTGAACACCGCCTCACGGTCCGCCTCAGCAGTCATGCCGAGGAAGAGCGGCAGCGCATTGCTGCACTGGCTGCCGGTGCCGTAGGTATGGCGCTCCGCATCGTAGAACCTCTTGTGGAATGCCTCGTTCACCTGCTTGGCGAGGGCGGCATATTTGCGTGCATCGTAGCTGTTGCCAACCGTCTCGGCAGCCTCAACCATGTATATCAAGTCCATATAGTACTGCGCCGTAGCCACCAGCGGCACGGGAGTGTTTCGTGAGAAACCTGCACGGAAGTCGCCGTAGTCGTACCAGTCACCAAGTCCGAAGCTGACGATTCCATCCTCCGCACGGGTGGTCAGGTAGTCCACGTAGCGGCGCATATTGTCGTAGTACTCGCTGATAAGGCTATCGTCGCCGTAGATGTCGCGATACATAAAGGGCGCAATCACCACCGTGCTGCCCCACTCCGGCGACTCGGAGAAGTCATCCATGCCCGGACCCTCGAACACCGTGTACTGCGGAGCCACTGTCGGCACGGCGCCGTTGGCATATTGCGAGTCGGCTATGTTGCGCATCTGCTGCGGGATATAGCTTGTCAGGTCGTAGTTGTAGAAGAGTCCCGGTCCGTTCAGGTGAACCTGCTCCAGCCAACCTAACTTCTCGCGATGCGGACAGTCGGTGAAGACCGACTGCATATTGCTGCGGACAGCCTTCTCGATAAGTCTGTGAGCGGCATTGAATATCTCGTTGGAGCACTCAAACTCCGACACCTTCGCCGCCGAGTTGTAGACGAAGCACGACTCTATGTTGCTTATCACGGGCAGCTTGTCGGGGTTCTTGTCACCCTTCATCACCGCGCCCTCCACCTGGATGTAGCGGAAGCCGTAGTAGGAGAAACGCGGATGCCACGTCTCCGTGCCGTTGCCCTTGAGCGTATATTCGTAGTAGTGCTGACGTCCCGTTTGGCGCTGGTTCACCGCTCCCTCGTCAGTGAGCGACTCAGCCACCAGCAAAGTAATCTTCTGTCCACGTTTGCCCTTCACGGTAATCTCGGGATAGCCAGCCAGGTTCTGCCCCATGTCGAGCACGAACGCCGAAGCATCCACCGTGCGCTTAGTTGACTTGCAAGCCTTTTCCACCTGCTCGGCAGTGAGCTTCGTACGACTCTTCACGCCGTAGCGCTCCATAATCTTCACCGGTTCAGCCTGCTGCGGACGGAGAACGCCCTTCGGTCCCTCCTGCAGAACAACCGGACGCCACGCGCTGTCGTCATATTTCGCCATGTCCCATCCGCTGCGTTCCAGACGTGCATCGTAGGATTCACCGCCATAGATGCAGTTGAAGGTGACGGGACTCAGCTCGTAGCGCCACGCCTCGTCCGATGCCACCACCTCGCTCGTACCATCTGCATAGTCGATGTGGAGTTCAAACATCAGTGTCGGTGCGCCGAAACTTATCTGCAGCTTGCGGTAACGTCCGCCCTGCACGTTGTAGAATCCGTTGCCGAGCAATACACCAGCCACATTCTCACCCTTGGCGAGGAGAGACGTCACGTCGTATGTATTATAGTTTACCGTCTTGTCGTAGTCGGTCCAGAGAGGTGCAAACTGGCTCTCGCCCACCCTCTTTCCGTTGAGCGACAGCTCATAGAAGCCCAGTCCGGAGATGTTGAGAGTGGCACGTCGCACCGCCTTGTCGGCACGAAACGAACGGCGCAGCATGATGCTCTTCTGCGAGAGTGTATCCACAGCTGCCCACGCCGCCTTCACATCGTCGCGCTTGAGCACGCCGCCGGTATAGTTTCTGCC
The DNA here is from genome assembly GCA_964554075.1 of uncultured Bacteroides sp. Classification (GTDB taxonomy): domain Bacteria; phylum Bacteroidota; class Bacteroidia; order Bacteroidales; family Bacteroidaceae; genus Bacteroides. The sequence goes on along the minus strand of CAZKNB010000067.1, from coordinate 5,342 downwards.
CTCCGGCAGTTTGGCATCCGCCTTGGTGATGGCGCCGATCCAGTGACTCTTAGTGAACACATCGCCGGTTGTCGGGTAGTAGTAGAAACTGCCACTGTTGCTCCACTCGGAAGCGCCGTCAGCCTCATCCCACACACGCACACGCCATGCGTAGTGACCCGCCTTGAGCGATGCCACATCGCTGCTGATGTCCACCAACGCGCTCTGTGCGGAGCTACGTTTTCCGCTGTTCCACACGGTAGCGCCCGTGTCGTCGGTCAGTTCAATCTCGTAAGCTGTCTGCTGCGTGCCCTTCTCGGCGGATGTCAGCTCCCAGCCCAGTCGCGGCAGTGTGCCGACAAGCGTCGCCTCGTTTTTCAGTTCGCTCGTCAGTCGCGCGACCTTCAGTCCGCGTGCCTCAGTGTTCAGCACGGCGGCAAATAGCAGCAGCGGTATAAATATTTTTTTCATTCAAATACTTTTCAGTTTTTGTTAAAGTACATCCTTACATACAAGGTGCGTCAGTTTGTCGGCGCTACCGACAAGGCGACCATCAACAAGCACACGCAAACCCTTGCCCTGTTTGTAGCGGTCGCCATTCTTGTCCCAGATAATTGTCAGGTTGTGACCATGATAGAGCACATTGTCAAGGCAGAAATAATCCCACTTGTCAGCAGGGATGAGCGGATTCACCTCCACCGTTCCGTCGAGACGCGGACGCAAACCCACAATACCGGTAATGATAAGGTCGTTGAATGTAGAGTGATTATAGTAGCGCGAACGCTCCTGATCGCCCTTCAGCCAGTAGCCAGTCACCTCGTCGAGATACTCGCCGATGTATGGACGTCCACGGTGATGCTGCGACTCCACATACTTCTCCATCTGACTGAAATAGATGCTGTCAGCAGCCTCTGTGCGACGATAGTTGTTCATATAGTTAGCCATGGCAGTCAGTGTCTGCGCTGTGGCGAATGGCCAGATGGCTCCGTCCCACTCACACTTGCCTACGCCACGGGTGCGAAACTCCGGATGGCGACGCTCGGCAGTGGTAAGTCCGTAGGGCGCATTGAAGCCCTTCTCGTCGGAAAGCTGCTCCCAAGCCACGGCATACTTGTCGCTGTTGTCGGGAAGATTGAAGTACCAGGGGATGTATCCGATAGCCTCGCGCACGTTTGCCGAGGAGTCGGTGCGCATAGTTTCGAAGAACTGCTGTCCCTCGTTCCAGAGTTTATTCTGGACAAGTTGCTTCAGCGTGTCAGCCTTTGTGCTGTAGAGGCTCGCCATACGCTCGTTACCCGTCAACATTCCAGCCTCTGAGAGAGCCTTGGCATTGCCATACATATAGCTGTTGATGGTTGGACGAGCATACTTCTTCTTGCGTCCGCCGCTGATGGATTCCTCCATGCCGTCCTGCACGTCGCCCTGCCAGTAGAGTCCGTTAGAGAGACGATTGGTGCTTTCCCAACGCTTATACTCTGTCTCCAGCTCCGGAAGGATGTCCGCCAGAAACTCCTTGTCACCGTTCACCATGTAGCGGCCCATCACAGCATCGGCATTCCATGAGCTGAACTTAGTCATCTTCTCCATAGCCTTGCCATCGTTGCCGCGATACCAAGTGCGGATAATCTGGTTCAGATAGTCCTGATTGCGCAGCCAGCGGCTCTCGTAGATGTGGTGACCCACGGCGCAGGCTATGAGGTTGTATTTGTCGGCGTATGAGCGCTCCACTAAGAACTCCGTCATGCCGTAGCCCACGGGAGTCTCCTTGATGTGCTTGCGCAGCGTCCACCAACGATAGTAGTACATCTCCTCGAAGTCGCGGTTCGGGCACTCAAAGAGAGGAATGTTCTTCTCCATCCACGCTGACGACTCTGCGTTCGGAATGGCCTGAGCTATATTCTCATCCTCCATGCCGTTGAAGTAGTCGGCATAGTGGGCGAAGTCGGAGTAGCGGAGCACCGCTGCCGAACCATCGGCGTCGGCAGACGATGTCGTGAAGTTCGCAATGCGATAGGTAGCCAACGGCTCCTCCTCGCCTGCGTTGTCGAGTATGCCGTCCCAGTCTGCCGGCGTCTCAACGGTAGGATACTGGCGTGGTTCACCGGTGCGGAATGCTATGCGCTCCACAGCGTGAACAGGAGCGTAGAATATGCGCTGGCCCACCTTCTTGCCGTCCACGTACATCTGTGCGAGGCGGTTTGCCACGGAGAGAACAATCTCAATGTGGTATCTCTTTCCAGCCTCATACTTGGTCATGTTTCCGAAGCGTGCACCGCCCTTCATGCGCATCACACCGTCTGAAGTAAGTTCCAGGCGTGAGCAGGCTGTGCCGTTATGGTCGAGGAATTCAATCTGAAGCGTACCCTTGTCGTTCTGCTCAGCCTGAAGGTCGAAGGCAATCGTCAGCTCCTTCGAAGCGGGAATCATGCGCTCCACCTTGGCGTAGTCGTGCAAATCCTTGTCGGCAATCACGAGCCACTCGCCGTCGAGCGAAACGGGAGCCCACTGCAGAGAGTAGATGTTCCAGTCGCGCAGGTCGGCCAATTCCTTAGCCTTCGAGAAATCGTCGGCAGCGTGTGCCACCGCCTGTGTGCGGACAGGCACGGGGATGTGGCTCACCCACAAGTCCTCCTTGTTCATGCTGTATGTCACCCACATGTCGCCATCCTTCGGAGTGCCGTTGCCCTCCTGAATGCCGCGCACATATTGCGGACCGAACGACTTGTAGTTGCCGCCGTAGCGCATTGGCGAAATCTCGCCGTGGATGAGGTTGAGCGTGGTGTACTCCAGTCCGTCGGCGCTCAGCGAGAGAGCAAGCGGCCAGCGGAACTCGGAGGGATTATAGACGGTGGCGTATGTTCCGTCGCTCAGTCTCTGTCCCCAAATCTTGGCGTTGCTGTTGACGAAGCCCTGCGCACGGCCAACGGGTTCAGCCCACGTGTTTCCGCCGTCGGTACTAATGGATGTCAGGGCGTGCTTCCAGAGCGCAACTAAGTTGCCGTCGGGGAGAGTGTAGTCGCAATATGCCTTGTAGCTCTTGTTGAGCGGGATGAGCTTATCGTTGCGGTCCGCCTCCTCCACCCACTGCATACGGTAGCGCGGATTGTCTAAGATCTCCTGGCAAGCCTTCACGAAGGCCTTATCCTTGGAGCGGGTGAAGTATGGGTAGTCGGTATTCTTCTCGTTGAAGTCGTGGTTGTAGTAGATGAAGTAGATGTCGCCGAAAGAGCCATCCTTGCGGATCTCACGAACCACGCGTCCGATGCCGTTTCCGTCGTTGGGGTCATCCTTCTTGTCGAGCGCCACGCCATAGTTTCCCATAGCGATGAGCTTGCCCGATTTAGAGACGTAGAATCCCACGCGCTGGTGCATGATGGCAAGAAGGTTCTCCGCCTTGTCGGTGCGTCCCGGCTTGGTGTAGCCGTCCGGCACCTTATACTCCGGGAAGAGCACCACGGGCGCCGTCCAGTGGTAGCCGTCGACAGATGTCATCAGGCAGGTGTGTGAGGGCGGTATATGTTCGTCCGACGGATCGGAGAGATAGTGCATGTAGAATCGTCCGTTCCAGTATGCCATCATCGGCTGATGGTTGTATGTCCAGCCGTTGCCATTCTCGGCGGATGGATGTTCGCGGTTAGCGCGCAGCACCTGTATGTTGTGGACTCCCACCACGGGCGACAGACCGCCGTCGTGGAATGTTGGGTTCGACAGCTGAGTGCCGGTGTAGTGTACACGTTCCTGCGCCCCGGCTCCGAGAGCCACAGAGCACAATGCCATTGCGGTAAACAGATGTTTCAGTTCCATTTATCTATGTAAGTCTTAGTTGTTAGTTATTTCTTTTCTTTCAGCAGCTTCTCGACAACGCTCTTCGGCGCACGGAACACGGTGCCGTGCTTATGTCCTTCGGGGATTGATATGCTGTCGGAGAATTGTTCGAATGTCTTGAAGTCGGCGGTGCGCACGGCTCCGTAGGTCTTCTTGCGGTAGTCGTCGTAGTAGATGACGTAGCCGCCGCTGGTCTTCGCCACGCTCGGTCCCTCGGTGAGGAATCCTGTGAAGGGCTCCGAAGGCTTGCTCCACGGTCCGTAGGGCGACTTGGCGAACGCCACCTGTATGTTGCGGTTGGGGCGTGTGTTGTCCTTCACCACCATCACGTAGTCCTCCTTGCCGCGCTTCAGCAGCGTAGCGTCGATCACGCTGTATCCGGGATCCATCAGCAGCTTTGTCTCGCTGAATGTCTTGAAGTCCTTCGTTGTGGTGTAGTAGAGTCGGTGGTTGTTGAGCTCCTCCTCGGCTCCCTTCTCGAACTTATATGGCACGCACGATGACCATACAATCATCATCTGCTTCTGCTCGTCGTCGTAGAAGAGCTCCGGCGCCCACACGTTGACGGTCGTTGTGTCGTGCGCCATCACGTTGAGCATGCGCTCCTCGCTCCAGTTTATGAGGTCGCGGCTCTCGGCGTATCCGAATCCGAGGTCGCCGCGCCAGCTTGTCGTCCACACTAAGTGGTAGACGCCGTCGGGCGTACGCACCATCGAGGGGTCGCGCATCACCTTCTGCTTACCGATCTCCGGCTTGAGCCATATGCCGGGTATGCTGTCCCAGTGCACGCCGTCCTCGCTATAGAGGTATCGCAGTCCCTCGTTAGCGGGTTCGTGGAACGAGGTGAACATATATAATTCCTGTTTAGCCGTGCGGCATCCCGATAGCATCATCGCCGCCAATAACAAACATATTCCGGTAAATCTTTTCATCTTTTCTGCTTATATACATTATTACATAATAAGACGAGCGTTTCCCGTTTCTGTACTCTAACCGGACGACAAAGTGTCAGTCCGGATGACCCGACACAAAAAAAGCCATTTTTCAATCGAAAAAATGGCTTTTTTTATGTCGAAAAATGGCTTTTTTTATTTGCTAATATAGCTTAAGTCGATTGGCCTTCGCCTCATCCAGCGGAACCGTCGGTTTCTGGTTCTGGCCGGACTGTCCACGAAGTTCCGAGTACTCATTCTGCAACTCTGTGACCAAAGTCTGTTTCTGCTGCGGATTGAGCAGTCGGGCAGCAACGCCGGCATTCTGCGAAGCATCCTTCAGATGGACTACAGGTGCACTGTAGACAGGCGCAATCTTCAGGGCTGTATGCATTTTCGATGTGGTGGCTCCGCCAATCAGAAGCGGAATCTGCAAGCCGGATTTCTCCAGCTCCATTGCCACATGGACCATCTCGTCGAGCGACGGAGTTATGAGTCCGCTCAGTCCTATCATGTCCACCTTCTCCTCTACGGCACGCTTCACAATCTCTTCGGCGGGAACCATCACGCCAAGGTCGATAATCTCGTAGCCGTTGCAAGCCATCA
>CAZKNB010000066.1:0-7895 GCA_964554075.1 uncultured Bacteroides sp. | reverse complement strand
TCCTATCAATACAAGAGCTATCGCAAAATATATGAATCTGCCGGAGTTGTCTCAGGCAGAGTTCATCTCACTGATAACTACTATATTCGGACTATGATAATACAGTATGCATCAGATTTTGAAAATAGCGCTTTTGTAAACAACGCATTTATCAAAATTGATTAATAATTCAAGTTTCGAATCAAATTCCAAATGCCAAAACCAGTAAAAGAGTACAGAAACGGGGAACTTGCGTCTTATTATGTAATAATGTATATAAGCAGAAAAGATGAAAAGATTTACCGGAATATGTTTGTTATTGGCGGCGATGATGCTATCGGGATGCCGCACGGCTAAACAGGAATTATATATGTTCACCTCGTTCCACGAACCCGCTAACGAGGGACTGCGATACCTCTATAGCGAGGACGGCGTGCACTGGGACAGCATACCCGGCATATGGCTCAAGCCGGAGATCGGTAAGCAGAAGGTGATGCGCGACCCCTCGATGGTGCGTACGCCCGACGGCGTCTACCACTTAGTGTGGACGACAAGCTGGCGCGGCGACCTCGGATTCGGATACGCCGAGAGCCGCGACCTCATAAACTGGAGCGAGGAGCGCATGCTCAACGTGATGGCGCACGACACAACGACCGTCAACGTGTGGGCGCCGGAGCTCTTCTACGACGACGAGCAGAAGCAGATGATGATTGTATGGTCATCGTGCGTGCCATATAAGTTCGAGAAGGGAGCCGAGGAGGAGCTCAACAACCACCGACTCTACTACACCACAACGAAGGACTTCAAGACATTCAGCGAGACAAAGCTGCTGATGGATCCCGGATACAGCGTGATCGACGCTACGCTGCTGAAGCGCGGCAAGGAGGACTACGTGATGGTGGTGAAGGACAACACACGCCCCAACCGCAACATACAGGTGGCGTTCGCCAAGTCGCCCTACGGACCGTGGAGCAAGCCTTCGGAGCCCTTCACAGGATTCCTCACCGAGGGACCGAGCGTGGCGAAGACCAGCGGCGGCTACGTCATCTACTACGACGACTACCGCAAGAAGACCTACGGAGCCGTGCGCACCGCCGACTTCAAGACATTCGAACAATTCTCCGACAGCATATCAATCCCCGAAGGACATAAGCACGGCACCGTGTTCCGTGCGCCGAAGAGCGTTGTCGAGAAGCTGCTGAAAGAAAAGAAATAACTAACAACTAAGACTTACATAGATAAATGGAACTGAAACATCTGTTTACCGCAATGGCATTGTGCTCTGTGGCTCTCGGAGCCGGGGCGCAGGAACGTGTACACTACACCGGCACTCAGCTGTCGAACCCAACATTCCACGACGGCGGTCTGTCGCCCGTGGTGGGAGTCCACAACATACAGGTGCTGCGCGCTAACCGCGAACATCCATCCGCCGAGAATGGCAACGGCTGGACATACAACCATCAGCCGATGATGGCATACTGGAACGGACGATTCTACATGCACTATCTCTCCGATCCGTCGGACGAACATATACCGCCCTCACACACCTGCCTGATGACATCTGTCGACGGCTACCACTGGACGGCGCCCGTGGTGCTCTTCCCGGAGTATAAGGTGCCGGACGGCTACACCAAGCCGGGACGCACCGACAAGGCGGAGAACCTTCTTGCCATCATGCACCAGCGCGTGGGATTCTACGTCTCTAAATCGGGCAAGCTCATCGCTATGGGAAACTATGGCGTGGCGCTCGACAAGAAGGATGACCCCAACGACGGAAACGGCATCGGACGCGTGGTTCGTGAGATCCGCAAGGATGGCTCTTTCGGCGACATCTACTTCATCTACTACAACCACGACTTCAACGAGAAGAATACCGACTACCCATACTTCACCCGCTCCAAGGATAAGGCCTTCGTGAAGGCTTGCCAGGAGATCTTAGACAATCCGCGCTACCGTATGCAGTGGGTGGAGGAGGCGGACCGCAACGATAAGCTCATCCCGCTCAACAAGAGCTACAAGGCATATTGCGACTACACTCTCCCCGACGGCAACTTAGTTGCGCTCTGGAAGCACGCCCTGACATCCATTAGTACCGACGGCGGAAACACGTGGGCTGAACCCGTTGGCCGTGCGCAGGGCTTCGTCAACAGCAACGCCAAGATTTGGGGACAGAGACTGAGCGACGGAACATACGCCACCGTCTATAATCCCTCCGAGTTCCGCTGGCCGCTTGCTCTCTCGCTGAGCGCCGACGGACTGGAGTACACCACGCTCAACCTCATCCACGGCGAGATTTCGCCAATGCGCTACGGCGGCAACTACAAGTCGTTCGGTCCGCAATATGTGCGCGGCATTCAGGAGGGCAACGGCACTCCGAAGGATGGCGACATGTGGGTGACATACAGCATGAACAAGGAGGACTTGTGGGTGAGCCACATCCCCGTGCCTGTCCGCACACAGGCGGTGGCACACGCTGCCGACGATTTCTCGAAGGCTAAGGAATTGGCCGACCTGCGCGACTGGAACATCTACTCTCTGCAGTGGGCTCCCGTTTCGCTCGACGGCGAGTGGCTCGTGATTGCCGACAAGGATTTGCACGACTACGCCAAGGTGGAGCGCATGATTCCCGCTTCGAAGGAGCTGACAATCGCCTTCGACCTTCAGGCGGAGCAGAACGACCATGGCACACTCCAGATTGAATTCCTCGACCATAACGGCACTGCCTGCTCACGCCTGGAGCTCACCGCCGACGGCGTGATGCGCATGAAGGGCGGCGCACGCTTCGGCAACATGTCCAAGTATGAGACAGGAAAGAGATACCACATCGAGATTGTCCTCTCCGTGGCGAACCGCCTCGCTCAAATGTACGTCGACGGCAAGAAGGTGGGGCAGCGCATATTCTACGCGCCCGTTCACGCCGTGGAGCGCATAGCCTTCCGCACGGGTGAGCCGCGTCAGTATCCTACCGTGGAGACTCCGGCGGACTGGGACGGCATACTCGACAACGCAGGCGAGGAGGAGCCATTAGCTACCTATCGCATCGCGAACTTCACTACATCGTCTGCCGACGCCGATGGTTCGGCAGCGGTGCTCCGCTACTCCGACTTCGCCCACTATGCCGACTACTTCAACGGCATGGAGGATGAGAATATAGCTCAGGCCATTCCGAACGCAGAGTCGTCAGCGTGGATGGAGAAGAACATTCCTCTCTTTGAGTGCCCGAACCGCGACTTCGAGGAGATGTACTACTATCGTTGGTGGACGCTGCGCAAGCACATCAAGGAGACTCCCGTGGGCTACGGCATGACGGAGTTCTTAGTGGAGCGCTCATACGCCGACAAATACAACCTCATAGCCTGCGCCGTGGGTCACCACATCTACGAGAGCCGCTGGCTGCGCAATCAGGACTATCTGAACCAGATTATCCGCACTTGGTATCGCGGCAACGACGGTAAGGCTATGGAGAAGATGGCTAAGTTCAGCTCGTGGAACGCCGACGCCGTGATGGGCCGCTACATGGTGAACGGCGACAAGGAGTTCCTGACGGACATCCTTCCGGAATTAGAGACTGAATATAAGCGTTGGGAGAGCACCAACCGACTCCAGAACGGTCTCTACTGGCAGGGCGATGTGCAGGACGGCATGGAGGAGTCCATCAGTGGCGGACGCAAGAAAAAGTATGCTCGTCCAACCATCAACAGCTATATGTATGGCAATGCCAAGGCGCTCTCGGAGGCTGGAATGCTGACGGGCAACGAGCGTATGGCTATGACCTATTCCGCTAAAGCCGACACACTGAAGCAGCTCGTTCAGGACAGGCTCTGGAACGAGGGACAGCAGTTCTTCGAGACTATGCGTACCGACTCTTCGGCTAATGTGCGCGAGGCTATCGGATACATTCCTTGGTACTTCAATCTTCCTGACAATAATGATAAGTATGCCGTGGCTTGGGAGCAGCTCTCCGATGAGAAGGGCTTCAACGCCCCCTACGGACTTACCACTGCCGAGCGTCGCCATCCGGAGTTCCGCACCCGTGGCGTGGGCAAGTGTGAGTGGGACGGTGCCATTTGGCCGTTCGCCACTGCGCAGACACTGACTGCCATGGCTAACTATATGAACAACTATCGCCGCACAGAGGCTGCTGACAGCATCTACTTCAGCCAGATGGAGAAGTATGTGGAGTCGCAGCATCACCGTGGCCGTCCATACATCGGTGAGTATCTCGACGAGGTGACGGGCTACTGGCTGAAGGGCGATCAGGAGCGTTCGCGCTACTATAACCACTCTACATTCAACGACCTTATCATTACCGGTGTCGTGGGTTTGCGTCCGCGCCTGGATGGCACGGTGGAGGTGAATCCGCTCATTCCGGCTGATAAATGGGATTATTTCTGTCTGGACAATGTGCTTTATCATGGCCACAACCTGACGATTATATGGGACAAGAATGGTGACCGCTACAAACAGGGCAAGGGTTTGCGTGTGCTTGTTGATGGTCGCCTTGTCGGTAGCGCCGACAAGCTGACGCACATTGTATGTAAGGATGTACTTTAAATATTGAGCCATTCGGGATTGGACCGGACGCTATACATAGCGTCCCTACATTTCCGCAGTGGGGATATTTGAAATTTAATGGATATTCTATGATGGTGGGGAAATCCCCACAAATCCTCCAAATCCCCACAAATATTTAAATTCCATTCTATCGGAATGTAGGGACGCTATGTATAGCGTCCGCGTGTACGCCGCATGGAATATGGAAATATTTTTAAAATGATACTTTAACAAAAACTGAAAAGTATTTGAATGAAAAAAATATTTATACCGCTGCTGCTATTTGCCGCCGTGCTGAACACTGAGGCACGCGGACTGAAGGTCGCGCGACTGACGAGCGAACTGAAAAACGAGGCGACGCTTGTCGGCACACTGCCGCGACTGGGCTGGGAGCTGACATCCGCCGAGAAGGGCACGCAGCAGACAGCTTACGAGATTGAACTGACCGACGACACGGGCGCTACCGTGTGGAACAGCGGAAAACGTAGCTCCGCACAGAGCGCGTTGGTGGACATCAGCAGCGATGTGGCATCGCTCAAGGCGGGTCACTACGCATGGCGAGTGCGTGTGTGGGATGAGGCCGACGGCGCTTCGGAGTGGAGCGACAAGGGCAGCTTCTACTACTACCCGACAACCGGCGAGGTGTTCACAAAGAGCCATTGGATTGGCGCCATCACCAAGGCGGATGCCAAACTGCCGGAGGGCAGAAACTACACCGGCGGCGTGCTCAAGCGCGACGACGTGAAGGCGGCTTGGGCGGCTGTGGACACGCTCTCGCAGAAGAGCATCATGCTGCGCCGTTCGTTCCGCACCGACAAGGCGGTGCGCCGTGCCACTCTCAACATCTCCGGACTCGGCTTCTACGAGCTGTCGCTCAACGGAAAGCGGGTGGGCGAGAGCCAGTTCGCACCGCTCTGGACCGACTACGACAAGACGGTGAACTATAACACATACGACGTGACATCTCTCCTCGCCAAGGGGGAGAATGTGGCGGGTGTGCTGCTCGGCAACGGATTCTACAACGTGCAGGGCGGACGCTACCGCAAACTGCAAATCAGTTTCGGCGCACCGACACTGATGTTCGAACTCCACATCGACTACGCCGACGGCACGAGCGAGGTGGTGGCATCGGACGAGTCGTGGCGCTACGAGCTGAGTCCCGTCACCTTCAACTGCATCTATGGCGGTGAGTCGTACGACGCACGTATGGAGCGCAGCGGATGGAACATGGCGAAATATGACGACAGCGCATGGCGTCCGGTCGTGCTGCAGGAGGGACCGAAGGGCGTTCTCCGTCCGCAGCAGGCAGAGCCGGTGAAGATTATGGAGCGCTACGGCGTGAAGAGCCGCACGAAGCTCACAGCCGAGCAGGTGGAGAGGGCTTGCAAGTCGACCAAGCGCACGGTGGACGCTTCGGCGTTCGTGCTCGACATGGGGCAGAACTTAGCGGGCTATCCGGAGATAACGGTGAAGGGTAAGCGCGGACAGAAGATTACTCTGCTCGTGGCAGAGTCGCTCACCGACGAGGGGGCTGTGAACCAGCGCCAGACGGGTCGCCAGCACTACTACGAATATACACTCAAGGGCAACGGCACGGAGACATGGCATCCACGTTTCTCCTACTACGGCTTCCGCTACATTCAGGTGGAGGGTGCGGTGATGAAGGGTGACAAGAACCCCGACAAGCTGCCCGTGATAAGCAACATAGAGTCGTGCTTCGTCTACAACTCGGCGGCGAAGGTGTCGGAGTTTGAGTGCTCCAACGAGATATTCAATGCCGCTCACAGACTTATCGAGAAGGCTGTCCGCAGCAATATGCAGTCGGTCTTCACCGACTGTCCGCATCGCGAGAAGTTAGGTTGGCTGGAGCAGGTTCACCTGAACGGACCGGGACTCTTCTACAACTACGACCTGACAAGCTATATCCCGCAGCAGATGCGCAACATAGCCGACTCGCAATATGCCAACGGCGCCGTGCCGACAGTGGCTCCGCAGTACACGGTGTTCGAGGGTCCGGGCATGGATGACTTCTCCGAGTCGCCGGAGTGGGGCAGCACGGTGGTGATTGCGCCCTTTATGTATCGCGACATCTACGGCGACGATAGCCTTATCAGCGAGTACTACGACAATATGCGCCGCTACGTGGACTACCTGACCACCCGTGCGGAGGATGGAATCGTCAGCTTCGGACTTGGTGACTGGTACGACTACGGCGACTTCCGTGCAGGTTTCTCACGAAACACTCCCGTGCCGCTGGTGGCTACGGCGCAGTACTATATGGACTTGATATACATGGTTGAGGCTGCCGAGACGGTTGGCAACAGCTACGATGCACGCAAATATGCCGCCCTCGCCAAGCAGGTGAACGAGGCATTCCACAAGAGGTTCTACGATGCGGAGCGCCATACCTACGGCACCGGCAGCCAGTGCAGCAATGCGCTGCCGCTCTTCCTCGGCATGACTGCTGAGGCGGACCGTGAGGCGGTGTTCAACAATCTGTTGGCGGACATCAAGGCGCACGACGGTAAGCTCACAACGGGTGACGTTGGCAACCGCTACCTCTTCCAGACGTTAGCGATGTTTGGCCGCAACGACGTGATGTACACCATGCACAACCACGAGGAGACTCCGGGCTACGGCTTCCAGCTGAAGTTCGGCGCAACAACGCTCACGGAGCAGTGGGACCCTCGTCAGGGTTCGTCGTGGAATCACTTCATGATGGGTCAGATTGATGAATGGTTCTTCCGCTCATTGGCTGGAATCGACATCCGCACCACTCACCGCGATGGTCAGAAGATTGTTATCCGTCCGGCTGTGGTGGGTGATTTGAGTTATGTGAAGGCTGCGACGCGCACTCTCCACGGCGCCATCGCCACCGATTGGAGCCGCAGCGGCAATGATTTCCGCCTGAAGGTTTCAATTCCCGTCGGTGACCAGGCGGAGGTTTATCTCCCCGATGGATCAGCGGCGATTGCCGTTGGCAGTGGAGATTATGAATTTAAGTGTAATATCAAATAATATTATGAGCCATTCGGGATTGGACCGGACGCTATACATAGCGTCCCTACATTCCGATAGAATGGAAATCGGAGAGTTGTGGAATTTATAAGGATTTGTGGGGATGTCCCCACCATCTTTGAATATCCATTAAATTCTAAATATCCCCACTGCGGAAATGTAGGGACGCTATGTATAGCGTCCGCCATAACGCCGCATGGAGATATAAAAAATAAAAAATTAAATAACGAAAAATATGAGAAGAGCATTTACTATTTGCATTATGACCCTCATTGCCTTGGCGATTCGAGCCGAGCGAGTGGACATGAGCAAGATTGTGACAGGCGACGCATCGTCTGCCGCAA
>CAZKNB010000065.1:3629-7978 GCA_964554075.1 uncultured Bacteroides sp. | reverse complement strand
AACTCTACCGTGGCCATCGACTCGCTCCATCCCGAGCGCCGCAACGAGGGAATTGGATATTACGGACTGAGCAACAACCTCGCCATGGCGTTTGCTCCATCGGTAGGCATCTGGATCTACTCCGCCACCGACAACTTCTCGCTGCTCTTCTGGGTGGCGCTGGCTGTGGCTCTGGTTGGCTTGTTGGCGGTATCCACAATCCGTCTTCCCGAGCGTCCGCTGGTGAAGCGTAAGGAGAAGCTGAGCTTCGACCGCTTCTTCCTGACACGCGCGTGGGTGCTGGCCATCAACATCGGTCTCTTCGGCATGTGCTGGGGCATCATGTCAAACTACGTTGCCATCTATGGCAAGGAGGAGCTGGGCATCACCAACGGCACCGGCACCTTCTTCATGATTCTTTCGCTGGGTCTCTTCTTCTCGCGCATACAGGGCTCCGCAGCACTTCGCAAGGGACTTATCGTTCAGAATGCATCGGCGGGTGTGCTGCTCTCGCTTGTCGGCTTCACCCTCTTTGCTGCTGTAGGTGAGATGTGGGCCTACTATCTCTCTGCCGCTCTGATTGGTCTGGGCAACGGTCACATGTATCCCGCCTTCCTCAATATGTTTATCAAGGTGGCGCGTCACGACCAGCGAGGCACCGCCAACTCCTCAATCCTCACGTCGTGGGACTGCGGCATGGGTCTGGGCATCCTTGTCGGTGGATTCATGGTAGAGTATGTCTCCTACAACTCCGCTTTCTGGGTAGCTTCGGCGATGCAGGGCGTGGGCGTTCTGCTCTTCTTCCTGGTGACCCGCTTTGCCTTCCAGCGCCTCCGTCTTCCTGAGAATGATTGAAAAAATCGGGGCAATCTGTTGCTTAAGTCGCAGGAAAGCACCACATTTGTCTCAAACTAACCGATTAATCTTGGATTTGAGACAATGGAATTCTGGAAACAAGCAAAATATTTCACGCGCTCGGAGCGCTATGTGCTCTCTCTCTGTGCCGTCATCCTTTTGCTCCCGCTGGCTTTCATGGCGGGAGGCTTTATGAAGGGAAATTCGGATGGAGAGGAGGGTTGCGCCGAGGATACTCTCATCTGTCAGCCCACTGACAGCGATTCAGCCTATCATCACCGTCGATATGCATATAGCCGGCGCGACACTACGCCCGTCGTGCTTCGTCCCTTCGACCCCAACACAGCCGATTCGGCAACACTCGTATCGCTGGGGCTGAAGCCATGGATGGCGCGCAACATCCTGAAGTATCGTGCTCGTGGCGGACGCTTCCGCAAGGCTGACGACTTCGCCCGTGTCTATGGACTGGAGGAGGGGCAGTTCGAGATGCTGAGGCCATTCATCACCATCAGCGGAGAGGCTTCACGTCCCGCACGCGACACCATCCGCCTGCTGACCATTAGTCGCGACTCACTAGCTAAGTATCCCGAGGGGACGCTTCTCCCCATCAATCTCTCCGACACAGCCGAACTGAAACTCATTCCCGGCGTGGGGAGCGGCATTGCCCGCATGATTGTAGGCTATCGCAACCGCCTTGGCGGATTCTACTCCGTCGACCAGCTGGCTGAGATTCACCTGCGTGTCGACATCCTGCGTCAGTGGCTCGTAGAGGATACCATGACGCTGCGCAAGATCAACATCAACCGCAGCAGCGTTGCCTTTATGTCGCATCACCCATATATATCACGCAGTCAGGCGGCTGCCATCTACGAGTATCGCCGTAAACGTGGCGACATTAGCTCGCTGGATGACATCCGCCTGCTTGATGAGTTCAGTGAGAGCGACATAGAGCGCCTCTCACACTATGTTTCCTTTTAGAATATGCTCCATGCAACTGTGAGTCCCGCCATCACGATGGCAACCATACTCATCAGTTTGATCAAGATGTTGAGGCTCGGACCGGAGGTATCCTTGAATGGGTCGCCCACGGTATCGCCAGTGACGGTAGCCTTGTGAACCTCGCTGCCCTTACCGCCGAAGTTGCCCTCCTCGACATACTTCTTGGCGTTGTCCCACGCACCACCTGCGTTTGCCATGAAGATGGCGAGAACGAAACCGGATGAGAGACCGCCAATCAGCAGGCCTATGACGCCAGGAACACCGAAGATGATGCCCGTGAGCACCGGAGTGATGATTGCCAGGAGAGAGGGGAAGACCATCTCGCGCTGTGCTCCCTTGGTAGAAATCTGGACGCATCTTGCGTAGTCTGGCTCAGCCTCGCCGGTGAGGATGCCTTTTATCTCGCGGAACTGGCGGCGAACCTCCTCAACCATGTGGGCAGCGGCGCGACCGACGGCGTTCATCGTCAAGCCGCAGAAGAGGAATGCCATCATGCTTCCGAGGAACATTCCGCTCAGAACCTTCGGGTTCATCAGCGTTACGTCGTAGTAGATCATATAGTCTCTGAAGCTGGCTGTGCTAACGTCAACCTGCACTCCGTCGGGCAACTCAAGCACTGTCTGACCGATTCGTGTCAGGCCGATGCGGATCTCCTCGATGTAGGATGCCAGCAGAGCCAGACCTGTCAGTGCGGCAGAGCCGATGGCAAATCCCTTGCCCGTTGCAGCGGTGGTGTTGCCCAGTGAGTCGAGTGCGTCGGTACGCTTTCTGACCTCAGCGCCCAGTTCGCTCATCTCGGCGTTACCTCCGGCGTTGTCGGCGATAGGACCGTAGGCGTCGGTGGCAAGTGTGATGCCCAGTGTGGAGAGCATACCTACGGCAGCGATACCGATGCCATAGAGTCCCATTGAGATATTGGCGAAGTCGAATCCGGAAGCGAACCAGTAGGAGAGGATGATGCCCACTACTACTGCAATTACCGGCACGGCTGTAGAGATCATTCCAAGTCCGATGCCCGAGATGATTACCGTTGCCGAGCCCGTCTTGCCGCTCTCAGCAAGCTGCTGTGTAGGCTTGTAGGACTGTGATGTGTAGTATTCCGTTGAACGTCCGATGATGATGCCCACCAGCAGACCGATGACAACCGACAGAGATACGTTGAGCCAGTTCTCCAGGCCGAGAAGCCAGAGGATGAGGAAGGTGGCGATGACAATCAGCACGGAGCTGAGGTTGGTGCCCACAGAGAGCGAACCGAGCAACTCCTTGATGCCCGCATTCTCCTTGGTCTTAACGGCGAATATGCCGATTATTGAGAGGAAGATGCCCACGGCAGCAATCAGCATCGGGGCAATCACTGCCTTACACTGCATGTCGATGTCGCCGCTCTCGATAAAGGCGGCAGCACCCAGTGCGGCAGTCGCAAGTATAGATCCGCAATATGACTCGTAGAGGTCGGCACCCATGCCTGCCACGTCGCCCACGTTGTCGCCCACGTTGTCGGCAATGGTAGCCGGGTTGCGCGGGTCGTCCTCGGGAATTCCAGCCTCCACCTTTCCGACGAGGTCGGCACCGACGTCGGCAGCTTTGGTGTAGATGCCTCCGCCAACTCTGGCGAAGAGAGCCTGAGTGCTGGCACCCATGCCGAAGGTAAGCATCGTAGTGGTGATGACGCAGAGTTTCTCAGCCGGGTTGAGTATGTTTTCAGGGATGCAATAGTTCAG
Organism: uncultured Bacteroides sp.; assembly: GCA_964554075.1. Lineage (GTDB taxonomy): Bacteria > Bacteroidota > Bacteroidia > Bacteroidales > Bacteroidaceae > Bacteroides. The sequence continues at coordinate 4,424 of CAZKNB010000065.1, read as the reverse complement.
AAGGATGTACCAGAATGCGATGTCGAAGAGACCGAGACCGACGACCACCAGACCCATGACTGCGCCACTTCTGAACGCTACCTTCAGACCGCTGTTGAGCGAACTGCGTGCAGCGTTGGCGGTACGTGCAGAGGCGTAGGTGGCAGTCTTCATTCCGAGGAATCCGGAGAGTCCGGAGAAGAATCCGCCCGTGAGGAATGCTATAGGCACCCAGTGGTTTTGCAGGTTGAATCCATAAGCCATGATGGCAAAAAAGACAACAAGACAGATGAACACGATGCCCACAATCTTGTATTGCTGCTTCAGATAGGACATGGCGCCCTGTCTAACGTAGGAGGCAATCTTCACCATTGTTGGTGTTCCCTCGCTCTCCTTCATCATCTCCCGATAGAAGTGCCAAGCCAGCAGTAGAGCCAGAAGCGAGGCTATCGGAACAATCCAGAATAGATAATTTTCCATAACATTAGGATTAATAATTATGTAATAAATGTAAGGTCAATATGTTAACTCGCCTTCAAATATATAATCTTATTAATCCTTAAGCAAGAAAAATTATATAAATCTTCGGTTTTAGTTGATAATTTCTCTAGAACTTCATGCAGACCTCTCCGAGCATCTGGCGTATCCAGCCGGCGTCTATCTTCTCGAAGTCGCTTTCGCGAGGGATGATGAAGGCACCGCCCATATCTACTGAAGCGGGACTGCAGAGCAGGTTTGCCTCGCCTTCGGCATAGTAGCACGACGGACGATGTTTGGCGCGCGGGAAGATCAGTATGCTCCATTCGCCATCTGTGT
>CAZKNB010000065.1:0-3529 GCA_964554075.1 uncultured Bacteroides sp. | reverse complement strand
TGGCCAGCAGGCGGCTTGCCATCCTCTTGTGGCTCTCCTCGATGGGCATGAAGCCGCGACAGCCGGCCTGGAAGTGGGCGTGGTCGGGAGCAGATGCACCGCAGCGCGGACCATTATAGAATATTGTGTAGTCGGGCAATTGGCGCGCCAGGTCGAGCATGTCGTCAACGCGATTCTCTATGCCTTGCGGCTTGTGGCTGCGGTCTGCAATGGTCAGATGGCGCGGGAAGATGGGGAAGGGGTTCACCAGAATGTCATAGTTGCCATATTGCAGTGCCTCCTGCTCGGCAGGACGGTTACCGGCGCAAAGGAAGCATGGACGCTTCTTCAGCGTGGCAGCGTCGACCTTTGCTGCCGACGACACAATACGTGCGGGGTTAAACTGCGCCCTGTAGCGCTCCCCGTCTACGTCAATCTGTTTCTCGCGGACGTTGCGCAGCGCAGCGTAGTTGCTGCGTGCCGTCTCCCACTCTCGCAGTTGTCTCTCGATGAGGCTCTCCACCTCCCTTGCAATCTCTCTCATTATCGTCACCCTTTTCTGTTTTGCGCTATGCGTGCCTTGAGCTCCCAGGTGCGCAGGCGGTCCTTGTAGATATTGTTGTTGTTCACCTTTACCGCGTCGAGTGCTGCGTCGGAGTTGCCGTTCCAGCGGCGGCACATGTAGACAACGTCGTAGACGCGTCCGATCTGATACTCGCGTGAGATGCGGAGTCCCATGGCGTAGTCCTCGCCGTAGCTTGTGTTCGGCAGGTTCAGCTGGCGGAGGAGTGGGGTATAGAAGGCGCGCGGAGCACCCAGACCATTGATGCGCAGGGCGTTGTTGCGACCATTCTCCGGTGTCCATTCGCGGTGGTCAATGATTCCCGGCGCAATCATCTGCATGTCGAAGTCGGTCATCATGTAGGTGCCGACCACCATGCCGCACTGCTGCTCGTAGAAGGCGCGTACCATTGTTGCCAGTGCCTTCTCGTCGCTGTAGACGTCGTCGCTGTCCAGCTGAACGGCAAACTTGCCGCACTTCTCGTGGTGTACGCCCAGGTTCCAGCAGCCGCCGATGCCAAGGTCGTTGCGTTCGGGTATGATGTGGATGAGTCGTTCGTCGCCGGCAAACTCGTCGATGGCCTCCGTTGTGCCGTCGGTCGAATGGTTGTCGATGATGATGAGGTTGAAGCGGAAGTCAGCCTTCTGTGAGAGCACCGAGCCGATGGCGTCGCGTATCGTGCGGATGCGGTTGCGTACGGGGATGATGACCGATGCCTCATACTCGAACTCGCCGGCGTTGAACTCCACCGCCTTGAACTTAGGCTCCAGATAGCCACCGATAGCCTTGAGATGCTCGGTGCAAGCCTGCTCCATCTCAATCTGGCGGGCGCGGTTCTTCGGGTCGACATAGTCGAACTGCTTCTCGCCGCTTTTGCGTGTGTCCTCCTCGACCTCTGTGTAGAGATACTCGTTGATGTGGACCAGTGATGCTGTTTCGCTCAGCTTCAGACGCAGGTCGTATAGTCCGGCGTAGCGATAGTCGGCAGTCATGCGCGAGGCAGCAGCCTTCAGCTTCTGAGTGTTGAAGAGCAGTAGCGAACCGAAGTCGAAGTCGTCGCGCAGTGAACCCTCCTGATAGTCGATTACGGGCGCGGCAGAGGTTGCAGAGCCCACGCTCTTGTAGTGGTCGGCGTAGACCATACCTGCGTCGCTGTCTGCGGCGATGGCAGTCATACGCTCCAGAGCGAACATACCGATGCTCAGTCGGTCGCTCTTGGTGTAGAGCAGAGTGTATTCGGCTTCCGAAGCAGCGGCAATCCTCTTCATGCTTTCGCTGCTCAGTGGCGCATCAATCTTCAGTGTGCGGCACCCCTCAATTGTGGCGCTGCATTCTCCTGCCGTCAGCAGGAATATATTGTCTACACAGCCTGCAGAGCGAAGTTCCTTCACCGTCTCAGCCGTTTCTCTCTCCCCACCCAGGGGAATAAAGCAGTCAATTTTCATGGCAATAATATTTAGGTATATGCAGTAGTATTACTTAACTCTTTACTCTTAACACTTTACTCTTGCTGCGAAGCAGCGCCTATTCTTCTTCTTCGAAGTCAAAGTTGAAGTCGAAGTCATCCTCTTCGGGAGCCATAAACTCCTCCATGCTGCGGCGGTCCTTCTTTGTCGGTCTGCCCGTACCCTTGGCACGTCCGATGAAGCCACTGATCTTGCTCATCTCCAGAATCTCATACTGGTCGGGAGTAGTCACGTTCTCCATCACCTCGGGCACCAGTTTAGCGCCAACGCGCTTCTCAATCGCCTGCAACACCTTGAACGAGTAGGTCACGGGCGGTTTGCGCACCTCAATCACGTCGCCCGGCTTCACCGTATGCGAAGCCTTAACGTACGCCCCCTTGATGCTGATACGTCCCTTCTTGCAAGCCTCGGCAGCTATAGTGCGCGTCTTGAAGATGCGCGCTGCCCACATCCATTTGTCAATTCTAGCGTCAGCCATAATCCCTTTGCCTCTCTATCGTTTGTTATATTGATTCATCGTGATGGCGATACCCGCCAGGCAGAAGCTGGTAACAATCTCTCCCGCCAGCTCCAGGCGCTCCTCGAGGGCAACCTTCTCGTCGCTGCTGAACTCGCCCAGCACGTAGTCAATCTGGTGACCGCGCGGGAAGTCATTGCCTATGCCGAAGCGCAGGCGTGCGTAGTTCTGAGTGCCCAGTGTGGCAGCGATATGCTTCAGGCCGTTGTGTCCCGCATCGCTTCCCTGACCCTTCAGTCGGAGAGAGCCGAACGGCAGAGCGAGGTCGTCGACAACGATCAGTACGTTCTCCAGCGGAATCTTCTCCTCCTGCATCCAGTAGCGCACGGCGGTGCCGCTCAGGTTCATAAAGGTCGAAGGCTTCAGCAGCACCATTTCGCGTCCCTTTACCGAAATCGAAGTAGTCGAGCCGTAGCGTCCGCTCGTAAAGCTAGCCTTATGCTTCTTTGCCAGGGCGTCGACAGTCATGAATCCGATGTTGTGACGTGTGTCGCGGTATTCGGGTCCGATGTTGCCAAGTCCCACAATCAAATATTTCATCTTCTAAAATGTTAGCGTATACAAAATAAGAAAGCGCAGAGAGCACAGACTTGTAATCTGTGGCAATCTGCGCTAACTTTTATGACTTTAAGTATTGTTCAGCGATTATTTCGCAGCTGCAGCAGCACCTCTTGCGGCACGTGTCAACTTAACTGCACAAACCACTGTCTCCTTAGCGTTAAGAATCTCAAGACCCTCATAGCTCAACTCGCTAACCTTGATAGTCTTACCGAGACCGAGGTGAGCAACGTTGATGATGAGCTTCTCAGGGATAACGTTGTAGAGAGCTTTAACTTTGAGCTTACGAGTCTGAAGAGCCAATTTACCACCGGCCTTAACACCCTCTGCCAAGCCCTCGAGCTGAACAGGAACCTCCATAACGATAGGATTCTCCTCGTTGATCTGATAGAAGTCTACGTGGAGGATAGTGTCCTTTACAGGGTGGAACTGGATATCCTTCATGAT
>CAZKNB010000064.1:0-8118 GCA_964554075.1 uncultured Bacteroides sp. | reverse complement strand
TCATGTCCCACCATACGCCGATGTACTTCACCGGCTTGATCCACGATGTATCCTCAATCTTGCACGGGTCGTTGAGGTTGAGCGTGATGCGTGATGCAAGGATGTTGCGTGCGTCGTCGCTCACGATAATCGTGCGCCACGGGCTCTTGCAGGGTGTCTGCATATATCCCTTGTCGCCATTCACGTCGGGCGTAAGCCAGCTCTCGAACACCATCTTCTTGTCGTCGAGGTTGAGGTGCATACAGGAGTAGTCTAGCAGTGCTGCCTCGTGGAGATTGATGTAGAGTCCGTCGTCGCTCTTCATCATCAGCGAGGTCTGTACGCCTGTCGGCGAGAAGGGTGTCTGCGATGAGTTTGGCGTGATGGCCTGCTTCATCAGTCCGCGTATCTCGCTCAGGCGGCTCTTCTGGTACTGATACTCCTGAGTGTCGTAGTCACCGGGAATCCAGAAGGCTGTGTGGTCGCCCGCCATGGCGAACTGTGAGTGCTCCTCCTTGATGATGAAGTAGTTGAGCTCCTTCTGCTGCGGAAACTCGTAGCGGAAGCCCAGTCCATCGTTGAAGAGGCGGAAGCGGATGATGATGTTGCGGTCGTTGGCGGGCTGCTGGAGTGTCACTGCAAGCTCGTTGTAGTGGTTGCGGATGGCGCTCTCTTCGCCCCAGACGGGTGACCATGTCTCGTCGAATGTGCTCTCGCTGACGTTGTCGATGCGGAAGCCGTCGAGCAGGTTGGTCTTGCTGTCCAGCTTGTCGAGGTCGGTGCGCTCCTTCCAGTCGAAGTCGGTCTTGGCCGATTCATCCTCTCTCTTGAGCTCCAGTCCGAGCCTGCTGGGCAGGATCACTGCCTTCTGCTTGTAGCTAAGCTCGTAGACGGGGGCTCCCTGCTCGTTGAGCGTGAAGGTCATCTCCAGATTGCCATCGGGAGAGAGCAGCTTCTGCTGTGCGTCGACTGTCAGCGACAGTGTCAGCAACAGAGCGGGTAACAGGGGTCTGATTGTTTGTATTCTCATGATAAGAAATCTTTTTATTTGGTTTATCTCTCTTTACTTGTTGAACTCCAGGATGAGTGTCTCGCGCGGCGCCATGGTGAGCTCTTCGCCGAGTGTGATCTCTCTGTCGCTAAGCACGTCGTGTGCGCTTTGTGCCACGAGTATCTCGCGGTAGGGGGCAAGGGCGAGGCTCTGCTCCTTGTCGGTGCCGTTCATGATGACAACGACCGAGCCCTTGCAGCACTTGCGCTCATACATATATATACCCTTCGATGGTGCGAAGTGCTTGAAGCTGCCGTAGCGTACGGCATCATTCGTCTTGCGCCACTGGAGCAGCTGGCGGGCATAGTCGAACGCCTCGTTCTGCAGCTCTGTGCGGCCGCTGCGGTCGAAGCAGTTGACAGCATCCTCGCTCCATCCACCGGGGAAGTCGCGGCGGAGCAGTCCGTCGCCCTGCGACTTGTCGGCTGCCATCAGGATCTCTGTGCCGTAGTAGATCTGTGGGATTCCTCTTGTAGTCAGGAGGTATGCGAGAGCCTGTTTGTAGCGAGTGATGTTGGCTGCCTTCTCCTCATTGTTGGCGAAGCGCGATGTGTCGTGGTTGTCAAGGAAGACAAGGAGATGCATCGGATCGGCGTAGACAAGGTCCTGTGTGGCGTAGTCGTAGAGGCGATAGAGTCCGCCTGCCCAGTCGGTTGTCTCCTCGTCGAAGGCGCGGTTCATCTGGTCCATCAGCGGGAAGTCCATGACGGTTGGCAGATTGGAGTTGCGTGGCGCTGCAAGGCGGCTCTCTTTCTGCCAGAAGGATACAAGTACGTTGCTGTTGAGCCATGTCTCGCCCACGATGTTGAAGTCGGGATACTCGTTGAGCACCTCGCTGCACCATTGCGACATCATCGTGAAGTCGGCGTAGGGATGTGTGTCCTGACGGATGCCGTTGAGTCCGGCGAACTCAATCCACCAGATGCTGCTCTGGATGAGGTAGCGTGCCACGTGGCGGTTTTGCTGGTTGAGGTCGGGCATAGCCTCGGTGAACCATCCGTCCACAGCTATCTTACGCTCGTAGTCGGCAGCGTGGATGTCCTGCACGGAGGCTGTCTTATAGGATGTCTGCACGTAGTTTGCGCGGAAGTTGAACCAGTCCTTCGACGGCATGTCGCGGAAGAGGTAGTTGCTGCTGCCGCAATGGTTGAAGATCATGTCCATGATGACCTTCATGCCCTTGGCGTGAGCCTTGTCGACAAGCTGGCGGAACTCCTCGTTGCTACCCATGCGGCGGTCCACCTGATAGTAGTCGGTGATGGCGTAGCCGTGGTACGACCCGTCGGGCATGTCGTTCTCCTGGATTGGGTTGAGCCAGATGGCTGTGACGCCGAGGTCTGAGAGGTAGTCTATATGATTCTCTATGCCCTTGAGGTCGCCTCCGTGGCGTCCGAAGGGTTCGTTGCGGTCCATCTTGCTCTCCTGCATTCCGCTGACGACATCGTTGGAGGTGTCGCCATTGGCAAAGCGGTCGGGCATGATGAGGTAGAGAACGTCGCTGGAGTCGAAGCCCTTCACCTTTGATGCATCGGTGCGGCGCTCCTTCAGCTCATAGCTCACGCGTGTCGTCTTCTTGCCCTGGCGCAGATTGATGTCGAAGCTCTGTGCGGGAGCTCCGGTGAGATCCATATATATAATAAGGTAGTTAGGGTTGTCGGTACGTACAACCTCCTTAAGGAATATGTCGTCGGTCGAGAGGGATACATCGCTCGAAGAGATGTTGTCGCCATAGAGCAGCACCTGCAGCTCAGGGTTCTTCATGCCTGCCCACCAGAAGGTAGGGGCCACCTTGCTGATCGTTGCGGAGTGGAGTGGCATTCCGAGCGATGCAAGCAGTGCGATAATCAGTAGTCTAACGTTTCTCATTACTGGTACTTCTTTTGAGGTTTAACAACTTCTGTATTTGTTGTAATGCAAATTTATGTTCAAATACAAGATATTTTTCACTCTATAACAAAAATATAAACGAGTGAAAAGACTAAAATATTGTGTGATAGTGTATTATGTTTTTATGATATAATAAAATTATAAATGAATATAAAAGAATCATTAAACGCTACCCCGCTCAGAACATGCTGTAGGGCATCTTATTTTATGCTTTGCTTCATCCGGACCAGGTGACCTATATAGCAGAATGTAAATAATGTTCTGCAACATATTGCCTATTTTATTTCGATTTGTTTACAAATAATATTATCGTTTTGATAAATTTGCGCCATTATTAACTGAGAACTAATATGAAATACTCTATAACACTAATCTTAGCACTAATACTGTCGGGCAGCGTGGCAGCTTCGACTAGCGATAACGATAAACTACTAAAACGCCTTGACAAGGTCATCTCGGAGAAGGAGCGCTACCTCGGGGAGAAGGAGCGCTGCCTCAGTGACTTCAAGGTGAAGCTGGGCGGAACCTCAAACCCGCGTGAGAAATATGAACTCTGCAACAACCTCTTCAAGGGCTACCTGCACTATCAGGCAGACTCAGCCATGACCTACATAGAACGCAAGGAGGAGCTCTCCAAGCAGATTGGCGACCCGTCGCTCGAGGACGAGATTACCATCAACCGTGCCGAGGTGCTGGGCGTGATGGGTATGTACTTCGAATCATTTGATGCATTGCATAAGCTCAATGCCTCCAAGCTAAACAAGGAGAATATGGTCTACTACTACAAGACCTGCCGTGCATGTTACGGCTGGCTCTACGACTATTCGACAAGCGTAACTCCTAAGGATCATTATCTCAGAGAGACTAATCTCTATCGTGACTCCATCATAGTGGCTATGGAGCCGGGACTGGAGCGCGACATCGTATGGTCGGAGAAGATGCTTCTGAACGGCGATTCAGAGCTTGCACTGAAGAAGCTGCAGGGCGAACTGGAGGGACTTCAGGAGGAGGATAGCTGCGAGAAACAGCTGAAGAGCTACATCTACTTCACTCTCTCGGAGATCTACAAGGCCAGAAACGACAGGGAGAGGGAGATATACTACCTTGCGCTGACCTCTATCTCCGACCTGGAGTCGTCGATACGAGAGTATGCTTCGCTCCAGAAGCTGGCGCAGCTGATGTACGAAGAGGGCGACGTGAGGAGGGCATACAGCTACCTGAGCCGTTCGATGGAGGATGCCGTGGCGTGCAACGCCCGTCTGCGATTCATCGAGGTGAGCCAGTTCTTCCCAATCATCGATAAATCGTATAAGATGGAGGAGGCAAAGGACAGAAGCCGAACCAGAGCCTACGCCATTGTCTTCGGCGTGCTTGTGGCTTGTCTGGCCCTGCTCGTCTTCTTCCTGGTGAAATGGATGAACCGTCTGAAGGCTATACGTCGCTACCTGAGCCAGACCAATCAGCAGATGCACGACATCAACAAGAAGCTGGAGGAGACGGGAAAGATTAAGGATGTATATATCGCGAAGTATCTGGACCGCTGTGCCAACTATCTCAATAAGCTCGACTCCTATCGCCACTCACTGGTGAAGTTTGCCATGGCGTCGCGTGTCGACGAACTCTTCAAGGCAATCAAGTCGGACGAGTTTATCAACGAGGAGCGACGCAACTTCTACAACGAGTTCGACAAGTCGTTCCTGGATCTCTTCCCCGACTTCGTCACAGCCTTCAACGAACTGCTGACCGACGAGGCACGCATCTATCCGAAGCCCGGGGAGCTGTTGACTCCCGAACTTCGAATCTTTGCGTTGATACGTCTTGGGGTTACCGACAGCAACCGCATAGCCAGCTTCCTTGGCTACTCGCTCACCACTATTTATAACTATCGCAGCAAGACCCGCAACAAGGCGCGCGGCAGCAAGGAGCAGTTTGAGCAGGACGTTATGAACCTCTTTAATTCTTCTCTTTAATAATCCACACGCAGGCTGAACCTATCAGAAGGAACACGCCGGCAAGCACCATCATGTTGACCTCCGGGGCAATCGTTCCGGGGGTGGTGAAGCTCTTGAGGATGATTCCACCGAGCGACGCAGCGACAATCTGCGGCACACAAATCGTTCCGTTGAAGAGGCCGAGGTAGGTTCCCATGTGCGGACCCGTCAGGGCATTGGTAAGGATGGTGAAGGGGAGTGCCAAAGCTGCTGCCCAGGCGCATCCGATAAGCATGAACGGAATGAAGAGCAGATACTGGTCGTGGACAAAGTAGATTGAGATGAAGCCTATTCCTCCGAGCAGAAGGCTTACGGTGTATGCCACACGGCGGTTGCGGATCTGCGGAATGATTGTTGCCCAGATGACAGAGCCGACAGCCTGAACGGCAAAGAGGATACCCACCCAGTCGCCTGCCGTCTGATACTGCAGCGACTTAGTGTCGAGCACCACGCGTGCCACTCCGTTGGTCATCGTCTCGACGGTAGGTGTGTCGAAGACGTTGTGTGCCACCGTTCCGTTGGTGTAGGTCCACATGAACATGAATGCTGCCCAGCAGAAGAACTGCACCAGTCCTACTGTCCAGAAGGCCTTAGGAGCCTTTATAAGCAGCTTGAATATATTCTCGCTCTTGGTGTCGGTGTTCTCCTCCTTGATGCCGTGGTACTCGGCATAGAGCTCGGGAGGATACTCCTTGACCTTGACAGAGGTGTAGATGACGCAGAGAATCAGAATCACTGCACCCAGATAGAAGGAGTAGATGACTGAGTCGGGGATTACGCCTTCGGGAGCAATGTTGCTGATACCTATAGCTGCAAAGATAAAGGGCATCAGGAAGCCCACCAGACTACCCGCATTGCAGAGGAAGCTCTGGATGGAGTAGGCCAGTCCCTTCTGCTTCTCGTTGACCATGTCGCCCACCATCATCTTGAATGGCTGCATCGCCATATTGATAGATGTGTCGAGGAACATGAGCGAAACGAGGCCGAAGACCATGGCGGAGCTGACGGTCAGTCCGAGGCTGCCGGCGTTAGGGAGCAGGCACATGATGATCACTGCAATCAGTGCACCGACAAAGAGGTATGGTATGCGGCGTCCGAAGCGGTTCCAGGTGCGGTCGCTGAAGATACCGATGAGTGGTTGCACGATGATTCCCGCCAGCGGTGGCAGAATCCAGAAGTAGCTCAGGCTGTGCGGATCGGCACCGAGCGTGGAGAATATTCGACTGATGTTTGCGCTCTGAAGGGCGTAGGCTATCTGTACGCCGAAGAAACCGAAGCTGATGTTCCACAGCTTCCAAAAGCTAAGGTCTGGTATCTTTTTCATTATATTACTGATTAATTCGATTAAACTTCCTCAAAGTTAATCTTTTCTCCCTTTATTGGTTAAGGGAATAGCCAAAATATAAATGAAATGTAGGCGTTGGGAATGGCTCAATACGTAAAAATCGCCCTCACAGAGCGTGTGGGGGCGATTGAATATCTTTGCTAACGGATAGTGCGGGCTGAAAAATATAAATGCTATTTCAGCACTACGCTGCGTACGAAGCTGCCTTTAGGGAACTCCGGAAGCTGCGGTTCACTCCCTGGAGCGAATATTCCGAAGAGCGATGAGCCCGAACCGCTCATGCTGGCGTAGATGGCGCCTGCTGAGTAGAGCATCTCCTTGACCTCGCCAATCTCCGGATGGAGCGGGAAGACGCTATCCTCGAAATCGTTGTGAAGCTTGCCGCGCCACTCCTCAATGGGGAGCTTGACAATCTCGCGCGGTGAGAGCTCTGCACGATGGGGATGCACCTTGGAGAATGCCTCGCGGGTGGAGACAAAGATGTCGGGCTTGACAAGTACCAGACGGTAGCCCTTCAGCGAAACATCGACGGGAGAGAATATCTCACCGATGCCCTCGGCAAAGGTGGGGCGGTTCTTCACGAAGAAGGCACAGTCGGCGCCGAGGCGTGCTGCATACTCTTCAAGACGCTCGTCTGAGATGCCGAGTGAGAGGGCGCTGTTCAGCAGTGTGAGCATGAAGGTAGCGTCGGCAGAGCCGCCGCCAAGTCCGGCACCCGAAGGAATAGCTTTGTGGAGCGAGATGTCGACCGCAGGGAGCGCGAATCCCTCCTGCTGCAGCAGGCGATAGGCCTTGACCACAAGGTTGTCCTCGCAGTCGCCAGGAAGAGCCACGCCGCTCTGACGGAGCGTCACACCCTCGGCTCTCCCCGCAATCGTTACCTCAAGGGCATCCTCGACGGGGATAGGGTAGAAGACGGTCTCCAGATTGTGGTAGCCATCGGGGCGTTTCTCAACAATGTTCAGTCCCAAGTTAATCTTCGCATTCGGAAATGTTATCATAGTCCTCTCTGTCTTATTTTTCGATACGTTTGCAAATATAGACAGAATTTTGTGTTCGCCAAGCCTCGGGAGGCGTAAAGGTGAAGTTTAGATAAAGAAAAACGCCACATCAATCAAAATGGATGATGCGGCGCTTTCAATTTGTAGAAGTATTGCTTCTCTATTAGACTAAGAGTGAAAGGTCTTATTTCTTTTCCTTGCAGCAATCGGACTTAGCATCTTTATTCTCGGCCTTCTTGCAGCAATCTTTCTTCACTGCCTTGTCAGCCTCCTTTGCTTTGTCGTTCTTGCAACAATCCTTAGTCGCCTTGTCACATTTCTTTTCGCATTTCTCTGTCTTAGCAGCCTCCTTATTCTTCTGAGGCTCCTGAGCGCTGGCTGTGTTGATTATTGCCATAGCACCCACGAATGCTGCCAGAATAAACAATTTTTTCATAACTCGAAATCTTTAAGTTTGTTCAATAACTAATCTTCTCACGTTATTTGTAACAAATATATTTATGAAATGTTGAAAAAGCTAATGGTATAGCCAACTTTTTTGTTGTATTTAATCTTTTATATCATTAGTGGGCTCTTTTTCAACATCTTTCACTATATTCAAGCCCCTTTCCTACTGTTTATCAGCCGGTTTCAGCCATTTGTCGAGCCATTCGAAGAAGGTGCGCTGCCAGAGCACTCCGTTCTGCGGCTTCAACACCCAGTGGTTCTCATCGGGATAGATAAGCAGTTCGGCAGGAACTCCGCGCATGATGGCGCCATCGAATGCAGCCATTGCCTGGTTGGCAAGGATGCGGAAGTCCTTCTCGCCATGGATGCAGAGGATAGGAGTGTCCCACTTGTCGATGAACTTATGCGGAGAGTTGG
>CAZKNB010000063.1:0-8216 GCA_964554075.1 uncultured Bacteroides sp. | reverse complement strand
AGCGACTCTACCGTCACCGGACTTACCGATGTAGGCCTACGACTGATGAAGGTTCCGGAGCAATAAAGCCAGCTGAACCATAAAGCCAGCAGCAACTGCCGAAGCACCGAAGCCCGGCACAACGGCAGTACGTCAGAAGTGATTCTTATTGCCTGCATCTATACGCAGGAAGATGAAGAGGAGGATGGTGAAACCCCAGAGCGACGATCCTCCGTAGCTGAAGAAGGGCAGCGGAATACCGATTACCGGCGTCAAGCCCAACACCATTCCCACATTTATAAAGAGGTGGAAGAGGAAGATGCTCACCACCGAATAGCCGTAGACCCGACCGAACGAGTTGGGTTGCCGCTCGGCAAGAACTATCAACCGCAATATCAGCAACAAGAAGAGTACAAGAACGGCGGCAGAGCCTACGAAGCCCTGCTCCTCGCCTATCGTGCAGAAGATGAAGTCGGTGTCCTGCTCGGGCACATACTTCAGCTTGGTCTGTGTGCCGTTGAGGAAGCCCTTTCCCGTAAGTCCTCCCGAACCGATGGCTATCTTCGACTGGTTGACATTGTAGCCGGCACCGGTGGGGTCGTCCTCGAGTCCGAGCACCACCTTGATACGGATCTGCTGGTGGGGCTCAAGCACATTGTCGAAGACATAGTCGGCAGAGTAGATGAAGGCCATGGAGCAGACTGTGAAGATGCTGACGAAGGCGTACATCCTCTGACGCTCGGCAAGCGAGAGATAGAGCAGATAGAGGGCAATGACCACACAGACGCCTATCTCAACCCAGGCTACGTTGAAGGGGATGATGAAGCGGGAGACGAGGATGGCAAGCACCACGATGCCGACGCCGCCGTAGACGATGTTGCGCATGGGCTCGAAGCGCTTGTTGTAGCTCCAGGGCATCACGCCCGAACAGACTATGACGAAGAGGAGCACCACGAACTCGCCGACAGGAGTTGGCGTGCCGAACAGAAGGTCCTGGGCGTAGCGCAGCTCTACGACGAAGTAGAAGACGGCACAGAGTCCCGCAAAGAGGATGACACCGGGCATTCCCTCGCGATAGAAGACGAGGAAGAAGGCTAGGTAGACGAGTGCCGAACCCGTCTCGCGCTGCATGATGATAAGCAGCATGGGGACGACCACAACCGCCACGCAGGTGGCGAAGGACTTCATGTTCTTTATCGTGAACTGGTAGGTGTTCATAAACTTGGCGAGTGTCAGCGCCGTGGCGAACTTGGCAAACTCGGCAGGCTGGAGGCTGACGGGTCCCAGCTGGAGCCACGAATGGGAGCCCTTGACATCCTTCGCCACGAAGATGGTGACAAAGAGTAGCAAGAGCATGGCGCCATAGAGAATGTAGGCGAAGACATCGTAGAGACGGTCCTCGAGCATCAGCAGGACGAAGCCGAGTCCCGCAGAGCAGAGAATCCAGATGAACTGCTTACCCGCGCGGGTAGAGAAGTCGAAGAAGTCTCTGTCTCCATAGTCATAGCTGGCGCCGCAGACACTGAGCCAGCCCGCCACCAAGAGTACCACATAGATCAGGATTGTCACCCAGTCCAGCGTCTTCCACAAACTATCGTTCCTCGTTGCCATATATAATCTCTCTGTTGCTATACTCCTCGGCCTTTGCCTCGCTGGCCTCGGAGAGTTCTCCATTCAAATATTGTTCCATCATCAGTGCGCCGATGGGCACTCCATAGACGGCACCGAATCCTCCGTTCTCCACATAGACTGCTATGGCAATCTTGGGATGGTCCATCGGAGCGAAGCCCATGAAGACGGAGTGGTCGTGACCACGGTTCTGAGCCGTTCCCGTCTTTCCGCAGATCTGTCCGCCGGGGAAGATGGTCTCGGCGATGCGGCACGTTCCGCCGGTGACAGCGGCACGCATTCCTCGAACCACCGACTCATAGTGGCGGCGTTCGATGGTGGGATAGCGGGTGACGCGGTAGAGCGAGTCGAGCTCGTTGTCCTGGATCTCCTTCACGATGTGAGGCGTGATGAAGTGGCCGCGGTTGGCTATCGTAGTGGCGAGGTTGGCAATCTGAAGCGGTGTTGCGGTAATCTCGCCCTGGCCGATGGAGATACTGATGACGGTCAGACCGCTCCATCGCTTGTTATAGGGTTTATCGTAAAACTGTGCGTTGGGGATGAATCCGCGCGCCTCGCCCGGCATATCTACGCCGAGGCGGTAGCCGAATCCCTGCGACACCATGTGGTCCTTCCAGACGGTGATGGCCTTCTGGGGCGATCCATACTTGCGGTCGCCAAACATGCGGTAGAGTCCCCAGCAGAAGTAGGAGTTGCACGAGGTGGCGATGGCGGGTATGAGCGGCAGCGGAGAGCCGTGGGAGTGGCAACCTACGTGCAGGTTGCCGTGGATGAATCCGTGGTAGCAGGGGAATGCGGGCGATGTCTCGGTGATGATTCCCTCCTGCAGGAATGTGAGTCCCTGAGCCGCCTTGAAGGTAGAACCCGGCGGATAGGTACCCATCATGGCACGGTTGAGCAGCGGTTTGCGCTTATCCTTCTGCAACATCACGTGGTTCTTTCCACGCTGACGACCAATCATCAGGTGGGGGTCGAAGTTCGGCGAGGAGACCATGCAAAGTATCTCACCCGTCTCCGGCTCTATCGCCACGATACTGCCAATCTTGTTCTGCATAAGTCGTTCGCCAAGCATCTGTAGCTGTATGTCGAGACCCAGCGTGAGGTCCTTGCCCGGCTTGGAGGGACGGTCGAACTTGCCATCCATATAGTGTCCCTGAATACGTCCGTGGGCATCGCGGAGCAGAATCTCCACACCCTTCTCGCCACGCAGGTACTTCTCGTAGGACTTCTCTATGCCCTGCTTGCCTATATAGTCGCCACGGATGTAGTAGTCGTCGTTCTCTATGTCGCGCATGGAGACCTCGCCGATGTCGCCGAGGGCATGGGCAGCGGAGTTGTAGGTGTACTGGCGGATGGTGCGTCGCTGCACGTAGAAGCCCGGGAACTTGAAGAGCTTCTCCTGGAAGACACCCGTCTCCTCGGCAGAGAGCTGCGAGAGGAAGAGCTGATTGGTGTAGCGCGAATAGCCGGGATTCTTGCGGCGGTCGCGCATGTCCTCCATAATCTTGAGGAACTGCTCACGAGTGATGTTCAGCGTCAGGCAGAGGTCGGTGGTGTCGAGGTCCACAACCTCCTTTGGCACCATGGTGATGTCGTAGGCGGGCTGATTGTAGACCAGCAGTTCGCCATTGCGGTCGTAGATGGCACCACGCGAGGGGTACTGTATCTTGTTGAGGAATGCGTTGTTGTCGGCATACTTCTTATAGTCGTCGGTAGAGATCTGCAGCACGAAGAGCCTTATCAGGTAGACAAGGACGATGACGATTGCCGCTCCGGCAATGACATACTTGCGCTTCTCCAGCTCATAGTCCTTTATCATTTTTCCGATCTCCTGATTGCCTCGACTGCCACGACGCATGCCAGCGTGAGAGCTGTGCATACCACGACGCGGAGCATTGTTAATAACGCTGTTGAAAAGGAGAAGGCCTCAATCATGATGAGCAGGAAATGATGGAAGAAGATGCTCAGGGTGAGGTACCTCATGAATGATGCCGGTCCCATGCTCTTGAACGAGGGGATGATGCTCTCGGTCATGTCGCGCGGCGTCAGCAGGCGCAGCAGGTAGGGACGCGCCATGGCGAGTGCCACGGTGGCGAAGGTGTTGAGTCCGTAGGTGTTCGAGAAGATGTCGACGAGGAGTCCGAGGAAGAAGCCCCACAACAACTGCTCGTTGCGCTTCATCCCGGAGGGGAACTTCAACAGCATATAGATATACAGAAAGGGAGTGGCGATGCCACAGACATGGATATGGTTGAGCACCAGTGCCTGAAGCAGCACCAGTCCGACAAACCAAAACGCTCTATATAGATTGACCAGCAACATTTATTCTATTGTATTTTGTTCGAGTTGTTCACGCTCGTCCTCATTGAGGCGGTTGACCACGCGCACACTGGTCAGCTTGCCGAAGTCGGCTGCCAGGGCTATGCGGAGGTAGTAGGAGAGTCCGTCGTTTGAGTCGGCAATGTCGTCGACGGTGCCCACAATCACGCCCTCGGGGAAGACACGCGAATAGCCGCTGGTGACGATGGTGTCGCCCAGGGTGAACTTGGCGTGGCGCGGAAGGTCGCGAAGGGTGGCGTAGCGCGAGTCGTCGCCCTCCCAGGTGAGATAGCCGAAGTAGTCGCTGTGGGCTATCTTACAGTTGATGTTCGACTTGCTGTTGAGCAGCGAGATGACCAGTGAGTAGTGGGCTGAGGTCTTGTAGACGATGCCTACGACGCCGTTACGGTCGACGACGCCCATGTCGGGACGTATGCCGTCGGACGAGCCCTTGTCGAGAGTGATGTAGTTGTCCTCCATCGTCAGACTGTTGTTGACCACATTGGCCTTGAAGAGCTCGTAGCTGGCGGGACGCAGTGAGTCGAGACTCGCCATGTGGACGGAGTCGACGCTCATCTCTGCCATGCGGCGCTCCAGGAGGTCAATCTGCTGCTGCAAGGCTATGTTGCGGTCGAGCAGGTCCTCGTTCTCGCTCTTCAGATGGAAATATGAGGTGACCGACGCGGAGAGCTCATATACCTTTCCCACCACCGCATTGGCAGAGGTGAAGAAGACGCTCTGCTGATAGCGGCTTGCGCGGAAGATCATCAGGCATGCCAGCACTTCGAGCAGGACGAAGAGCATCCAGTGGTTATATTTCTCGAGGAAAGCGAGTAGATTATGCATAGGGTTCCAAGTGTCGTTTAAACAGTCAAAAAGTGAGGTACACGAAGTCCTGGACTTCGCTCCCCCACTATACTCTCTCTATTATATGCCTCCCGAAGGAGTTCAGGTTTATCTCATCAGGAATGAGAACTTGTCTACATTCTTAAGCGCAACGCCCGTACCCTTAGCCACTGCGTGAAGAGGATCCTCGGCAATGTGGAACGGAATGTTGATCTTGTCGGTCAGACGCTTGTCGAGACCGCGAAGCAGGGCGCCACCGCCGGCAAGGTAGATACCGTTGCGGACAATGTCGGCGTAGAGCTCGGGCGGAGTGTTCTCGAGTGCGCTGAGCACCGCTGTCTCAATCTTGGAGATTGACTTCTCCAGACAGTGGGCAATCTCCTGATAGCATACAGGCACCTCCATAGGGAGCGCTGTGACGCGGTTAGGACCGTGGACAACGTAGTCCTCGGGTGCGTCGTCGCCCAGCTCGGTGATGGCTGCACCAACATGAATCTTGATACGCTCTGCCATACGCTCGCTGACCTTCACGTTGTGCTGACGGCTCATATACTCCTGGATGTCGGCAGTAAGGTCGTCGCCGGCGATACGGATGGAGTTGTTTGACACGATACCTCCAAGCGAGATGACGGCAATCTCTGTTGATCCACCACCTATGTCGACAATCATGTTGCCCTCGGGAGCCTCAACGTCGATACCGATACCGATGGCAGCAGCCATAGGCTCGAAAATCAGATAGACGTCGCGACCGCCGGCATGCTCGGCAGAGTCGCGCACAGCTCTCAGCTCAACCTCGGTAGAGCCCGAAGGAACGCCGATGACCATGCGGAGCGACGGTGAGAAGAGGTGATTACGAGTGTTCACCTGCTTGATAAGGCCGCGCATCATCTGCTCACAAGCGTAGAAGTCGGCAATCACTCCGTCACGGAGTGGACGAACGGTGCGTATGTTTTCGTGGGTCTTCTCATACATGAGCTTTGCATTCTTTCCCACAGCAATCATCTTGTCAGTACGACGGTCGAGGGCAACAACCGAAGGCTCATCCACCACAATCTTACCATTGGTAATGATGATGGTGTTGGCGGTACCCAAGTCCATCGCAATCTCTTGCGTAAATGAAAATAATCCCATTTTTCTCTTTTCAGTGAATTGTTTCTTTTTCTTTTAATGTTTGAAGTGACGAATACCCGTTGTTACCATTGCGATGTCGTGCTCGTTGCAGTAGTCGAATGACAACTGGTCCTTGATAGAGCCACCAGGCTGGATTACGGCTGTCACGCCCTCGTTGCCCGCAATCTCCACACAGTCGGGGAAGGGGAAGAAGGCATCGGAAGCCATGACGGCACCCTGCAGGCTGAAGCCGAACGACTTAGCCTTGTCGATGGCCTGTTTCAATGCATCTACACGTGAGGTCTGACCCACTCCGCTTGCCAGCAGCTGACGGTTCTTGGCCAGCACGATGGCGTTGGACTTGCTGTTCTTCACAATCTTGTTGGCGAAGAGCATGTCGGCAATCTCGTCGGCTGTTGCCTGCTTGTTGGTCACGGGCTTCAGGTCGGCGGGAGTCTCGACGTTGAGGTCTCTCTCCTGAACCAGCACTCCGTTGAGCAATGAGCGGAACTGCTTCTTAGGCAGCTTGGCCTCCTTGCGCACAAGGATGATGCGGTTCTTCTTCTGACCGAGGATCTCGAGCGCATCGACGTCGTAGTCGGGAGCGATGATTACCTCGAAGAAGATCTTGTTGACCTCCTCGGCTGTCTCCTTGTCGATGACGGCATTTGTGACGAGCACACCGCCGAAGGCAGAGACTGGGTCGCCGGCGAGGGCATCCTTCCAAGCCTCGAGCACGGTGGGGCGTGAAGCCAGACCGCAGGCGTTGTTGTGCTTGAGCACAGCGAAGGTCACATCGTCGAACTCGTCGATGAGGTCAACGGCAGCGTTGATGTCGAGCAGATTGTTGTAGGAGATCTCCTTACCGTGGATCTGGTCGAACATGGCGTCGAGGTTTCCGAAGAAGTAGCCCTTCTGGTGAGGGTTCTCGCCGTAGCGCAGAGGCTTCTGGTCCTCATAGGCTGCGCGGAAAGCCGACGTGTTGTCGCCGTCGAAGTAGTTGAAGATGGCCGAGTCGTAGTGAGAAGAGACTGCGAAAGCCTCCTTCGCCAGCCAGCGGCGCTCCTCGAGTGTAGAGTTGGCACCATGCTCCATCAGCATGTCGAGCAATGGTTTATATTGTGCCTGCGAAGCGACGATGATGACATCGTTGTAGTTCTTTGCAGCGGCACGTATCAGTGAGATTCCACCTATGTCAATCTTCTCGATGATTGCAGGCTCGTCGGCGCCTGAAGCCACGGTTGCCTCGAATGGATAGAGGTCAACGATGACAAGGTCAATCTCTGGTATTTCATATTTCTCAATCTGTTGTCTGTCCTGCTCCAGATCACGACGGCACAAGATGCCACCGAACACCTTCGGATGAAGAGTCTTCACGCGTCCGCCAAGGATTGACGGATAGGTGGTCAAATCCTCGACTGCCTGGCAAGGATAGCCCAATGATTCGATAAACTGGCGTGTTCCTCCTGTTGACAGGAACTGAACTCCCTCTTCATGCAATTTGGTGATTATCTCATCCAAACCCTCTTTATGATAAACCGATACTAATGCGGTTTTTATTCTCTTTAATTCTGACATGGATATGGTTATTGAGTAATTAGTGCCCGCAAAGTTACAATTAATTATTGTTCGCACGTAACAATTCTTTCACGAAATGTCAGAAAATGGCGCAAAAAAAGCACTGATTCATAAACTTTTGAACCAGTGCACACTCTTTTGTCCTTTTTTGTAACGTTTAAAGGGCTATTGTTTAGCCTCTTCAAGTTCCATTGATGCGGCCTCCCACTCCTCTACGGCGGTGTCCATCTGCTGCTTGAGCTGCTGATGTTGCTCATACAGCTTCATGTCCGACGCACCTTCGGGGGTTGCCATTTTCTCCTCGAGGGCTGCTGTCTCCGACTCGAGGCGCTCGATGGTGGCTTCACACTCCGCCACCTGCTTCTCCAGCTTCTTGATCCTCTTGTTCAGCTCCTTCTGTGCCTCGTATGACAGCTTGTTGGCGGATGGCTCTGCAGCCTCAGCCTTGGCGCTCTGGGTTGGCGATGCTGACAACGAAGGTGCCTTCTGGAGGTCGTTAAGGCTCTCCAGCTTCTTCTTGTTGAGGAAGTCGTAGATGCCGCCAAGATGCTCGCGCACCTCTCCGCCGCCGAACTCGTAGACCTTGTCGACAAGGCCGTCGAGGAAGTCGCGGTCGTGGCTCACGATGATGACGGTGCCGTCGAACTCACGTATGGCATCCTTCAGTACATCCTTCGAACGCATATCGAGATGGTTGGTGGGCTCGTCGAGAATCAGGAAGTTGACAGGCTCGAGCAGGAGCTTTATCATGGCGA
>CAZKNB010000062.1:0-8296 GCA_964554075.1 uncultured Bacteroides sp. | reverse complement strand
AAATGAGAAAGCCACTGTCGAAAACGCAGATAGTCTGCATAGCACTGCTCTGGGTAGCCCTTTGTTGCTACATTTTGGTGAACGTCGAACAAATTGACGGTCCAACCGTTGTATCACTTATCATTTCGGGAGCCCTGGTGTTCATTCCGCTTGCAAAAGCACTGAAGAAGAGGTAGACAAAAGGCTTTTCGCACCGCCACAACGCCGTTAAATGACAATTTTTGCATTTAACGGCGTTTTTTCTTATAATTTGTTTGTCATTACGATATTTGTGTTTACATTTGCAACCGAAATAAAGAAATAAACAGAAAATAACTTTTAATAAACAACATAAAGAAGACAATTAGATTATGAATGCAGCTAAAGTTTTGGATGATCTGAAAAGAAGGTTCCCAAACGAGCCTGAGTATCATCAAGCAGTAGAAGAGGTATTAGGTACCATCGAAGAGGAGTACAACAAACACCCCGAATTCGACAAAAGCAATCTCATCGAGCGTCTGTGTATTCCAGACAGAATCTATCAGTTCAGAGTGACTTGGACCGACGATAAGGGTAACGTCCAGACCAACATGGGTTACCGCATCCAGCACAACAACGCCATTGGCCCCTACAAAGGCGGTCTCAGATTCCACTCTTCTGTTAACCTCTCAATCTTGAAATTCCTGGCTTTCGAGCAAACATTCAAAAACTCATTGACTACACTGCCTATGGGTGGTGGCAAGGGTGGTTCCGACTTCTCACCGCGTGGCAAGTCAAACGCCGAGGTAATGCGCTTCTGTCAGGCATTCATGCTTGAGTTGTGGCGTCACATCGGTCCCGACACCGACGTTCCAGCAGGAGATATAGGTGTTGGTGGTCGCGAGGTAGGCTACCTCTACGGCATGTACAAGAAGCTCACACGCGAGTTCACAGGTACATTGACCGGTAAGGGTCGCGAGTTCGGCGGTTCACTCATCCGTCCAGAGGCAACAGGATACGGAAACATCTACTTCCTCAGCGAGATGTTGAAGACCAAGGGTACAGACCTCAAGGGCAAGGTATGCCTCGTTTCAGGTTCAGGTAACGTAGCACAGTACACTGTCGAGAAGGTTATCGAGCTTGGCGGTAAGGTTGTCACTATGTCAGACTCCGACGGTTACATCTACGATCCGGACGGAATCGACCGCGAGAAGCTCGACTACATCATGGAGCTTAAGAACCTCTACCGTGGACGTATCCGCGAGTATGCTGAGAAATATGGTTGCAAGTACGTTGCAGGCGCACGTCCTTGGGGCGAGAAGGCCGACATCGCACTTCCATCAGCAACACAGAACGAGATCAACGGTGACGACGCACGTCAGCTCGTTGCAAACGGCGTAATCGCTGTTTCCGAGGGAGCCAACATGCCGTCAACTCCGGAGGCTATCAAGGTGTTCCAGGCAGCGAAGATCCTCTACGCTCCGGGCAAGGCAGCAAACGCAGGAGGTGTGTCAGTATCCGGACTTGAGATGACACAGAACTCTATCCGCCTGAGCTGGACCAAGGAGGAGGTTGACGAGAAGCTGAAGAGCATCATGAAGAACATCCACGCCGCTTGTGTGGAGTACGGAACAGAGGCCGACGGATACGTCAACTACGTTAAGGGTGCCAACGTTGCCGGCTTCATGAAGGTAGCGAAAGCCATGATGGCTCAGGGTATCGTTTAACAATTGGTTTTCGGTTTCCGATAGGATATTTAGCAAGAGAAGAGATATTTTAGCATATCTCTTCTCTTTTTTTATAAATATAAGCGCGTTCTCGTCAACTTTAAGACTATCTTTGTGGTCTCTTTCAGTTTGAAACTTATAAAGCTTACATAATAACAGTATTCATTATGTTCAATTCATTTGGTAACATTTTCAGGCTAACGAGCTTCGGCGAGTCACACGGCCGGGCTATCGGTGGTGTCATTGACGGCTTCCCCTCAGGCATCACTATCGACATGGACTTCATCCAGCGTGAACTGGACCGCCGCCGACCGGGACAGTCGGCAATCACTACCGCCCGCAAGGAGAGCGACAAGGTGGAAATCCTCTCCGGCGTATTCGAGGGCAAGTCGACAGGCTGCCCGATTGGATTCCTCGTGTGGAACGAGAACCAGCACTCTTCAGACTATGACAACATGAAGAACGTGTTCCGTCCCTCACACGCCGACTACACCTACAACGTGAAGTACGGCATCCGCGACCATCGTGGCGGTGGACGCTCATCTGCACGCGAGACAATCTCACGCGTCGTCGGAGGCGCCTTTGCCAAACTGGCTCTTCGTCAGCTTGGAATCCACATCACTGCCTACACATCGCAGGTCGGACCCATCAAACTCGAGAAGAGCTACCGTGACTACGACCTCGAACAAGTCGAGAGCAACATCGTGAGATGTCCGGATCCCGAGAAGGCTGAAGAGATGCGACGACTGATTGAACAGGTGAAAGCTGAAGGAGACACCATCGGCGGAGTTCTGACGTGCGTCATCAAGGGCTGCCCCATCGGACTTGGAGAGCCGGTATTCGGCAAGCTCCACGCAGCTCTGGGCAACGCCATGCTGAGCATCAACGCAGCCAAGGCGTTCGAGTACGGAGCAGGCTTCGACGGACTCCACATGCGCGGTTCGCAGCAGAACGATGCGTTCTACAACAACGCCGGCCACATCGAGACCCGCACCAACAACTCCGGAGGCATCCAGGGAGGCATCAGCAACGGTCAGGACATCTACTTCCGCGTTGCCTTCAAGCCTGTGGCTACCCTGCTGATGGAGCAGGAGACAGTCAACATCGACGGCGTCGACACCACATTGCAGGCGCGCGGCCGTCACGACCCATGTGTCCTTCCGAGAGCGGTGCCTATCGTAGAGGCTATGGCAGCAATGACCATCCTCGACTACTACCTGCTCGACAGAACCACTCAACTTTAACACCGACGTATGAGCAACATTAAAGAATATATAAGAGAGAATGAGCCGAAGATGATGGAGGATCTCTTCAGCCTCATCCGCATACCGAGCATAAGTGCCAAACCCGAGCACGCCGACGACATGTCGGCCTGCGCCCAGCGCTGGAAGCAGCTGCTTCTGGAGGCGGGAGCCGACGAGGCGATGGTGATGCCCTCAAAGGGCAACCCACTGGTCTTCGCGCAGAAGACAGTTAGCCCCGACGCAAAGACGATACTCGTCTACGCCCACTACGACGTGATGCCAGCCGAACCGCTTGAACTATGGAAGAGCGAGCCCTTCGAGCCGGTCATCCGCGACGGATATATCTGGGCGCGCGGCGCCGACGACGACAAGGGTCAGGCGTTCATCCAGGTGAAGGCATTCGAGTACCTCGTGAAGAACGGACTACTGAAGAACAACGTGAAGTTCATCTTCGAGGGCGAGGAGGAGATTGGTTCGCCGAGCCTCGAGGACTTCTGCGAGGAGCATAAGGAGCTGCTGAAGGCAGACGTCATCCTCGTTTCCGACACCAGCATGCTGGGAGCCGAGCTGCCGTCGCTCACGACAGGTCTTCGCGGACTTGCCTACTGGGAGATTGAGGTGACGGGACCAAACCGCGACCTTCATTCGGGTCACTTCGGTGGTGCCGTGGCCAACCCGATCAACGTGCTCTGCGGAATGATTGACAAGATAATCGACGCCGACGGACGAATCACGATACCCGGCTTCTACGACGCCGTAGAGGAGGTATCGAAGGAGGAGCGTGCAATGATTGCAAGCATACCGTTCGACGAGGCTAAATATAAAGCAGCCATCGGAGTAGACGAGCTGGCGGGCGAGAAGGGCTACAGCACCCTCGAGCGCAACAGCTGCCGTCCCTCGTTCGATGTCTGCGGCATCTGGGGCGGATACACCGGCGAAGGCTCAAAGACCGTACTCCCGTCGAAGGCATACGCCAAGGTATCGTGCCGACTTGTGCCCCATCAGGACCACAGCGTCATCTCGCGCCTCTTTGTCGACTACATCGAGAGCATCGCTCCGAAGAGCGTCAAGGTAAAGGTGACACCGATGCACGGCGGTCAGGGCTACGTCTGCCCTATCGACCTCCCTGCCTACAAGGCAGCCGAGGCAGGCTTCACCAAAGCCTTCGGCAAGCGCCCGCTGGCAGTGCGCCGAGGCGGAAGCATCCCAATCATCAGCACCTTCGAGCAGGTACTCGGCACGAAGACCGTACTGATGGGCTTCGGATTGGAGTCCGACGCCATCCATTCACCCAACGAGAATTTCTCGCTCGACATATTCCGCAAGGGAATCGAAGCAGTAGCTACCTTCCACGAGGAGTATGCCGCCATTAAGTAGAAGCTGTATTTTTCTGCAAATATTTATACAACACGCGCTGCACTTTCCCGGACTAAATCCTTGGAAGTGCAGCTTTTTTTATAACTTTGCTCGTAACAAACCGCAAACTCACAACGCGTTATGAACAGAGTTACCCTTATACTATATGTCATGATTAGCTTCTTAAGCCTGACGCCACCCACCGCCGCACAGCCGTCGGCCTCTCTTCCCGAGCGTGGCGTGGCGCGAAGCCTTGCCGAACAGCGCGCCAAGGCAATCCGCAATGTGGAATATCGCCTCAACATCTCCATACCCGACTCCATCCATCAGCACGCCACCGGACATGCCACAGTGACATTCACCATCGACAAGCCACAGGAGGTAGTGCTCGACCTCTTCGACGCCAGCCTCATCAAGGCTGTATCAAAAGAATACAAAGCCATCAACGAGCATATCATCCTGCCCGCCGACGCCACCGCCAGCGGAGTGAACAGTGTCGACATAGAGTTTCTCATCGACCAGCGCTTGCTGAACCGACGCGAGAAGCTGCTCTACACGCTCTCCGTTCCCGACAAGGCGCGCCGCCTCTTCCCCTGCTTCGACCAGCCCGACATGAAGGCCACCTATCGCCTTACGCTCACCCTCCCGTCGGGATGGAGCGGAGTGAGCAATGGCGCCGTGCTCGCCACGTCGACCACCGACGGACGCACCACGATAGAGTTTGCGCCGACCGAGCCCCTCAGCACCTACCTCTTCGCCTTTGCCGCCGGAGAGTTCAGCCGCCGTCAGATGGAGCGCGACGGACGTACCATTTCGCTCTACCATTGCGAGACCGACAGTGCCCGCGTGGCGCAGTGCGACGAGATACTCAGCGAAGTCTTCGCCTCGCTGAAGTGGCTCGAGGACTACACCTCAATCCCCTACCCCTTTGCCAAGTATGACCTCATCATAATCCCAGGCTTCCAGTTTGGCGGCATGGAGCACACAGGCGCCACGCTCTACAACGACCGTCTCCTCTTCCTTCCGCCACAAGCCACGCTCAACGAGCGCCTTGCGCGCACATCGCTCATAGCCCACGAGACCTCTCACATGTGGTTCGGCGACTATGTCACCATGAAATGGTTTGGCGAGGTGTGGACCAAGGAGGTCTTCGCCAACTACTACGCCGCCATCATCTCCGAGCCCCTCTACCCCGACGTCGACCATCGTCTGCGCTTCATGCTGAGCTACGCTCCCCTCTCCTATGCCGAGGACCGCACCGAGGGCGCCAATCCTATACAGCAGGATCTGGCCAATCTGCAAGATGCGGGGCTGGTCTATGGCAACATCATCTACGACAAGAGTCCGATGATGATGCGTCAGCTGGTCGGCAAGATTGGCGAGGAGACATTCCGCGAGGGCATCAGCCGCTACCTGAAGCAGCACGCCTACGGCAACGCCACGTGGGACGAGCTTATCGCCACCCTCGACAGCCTGACCACGGAGAATCTGACCGAGTGGAGCAGTCAATGGGTCGACGCAGCCGGACTCCCCGTCTACCGCATCTCGCGCAATCGCCGCACGCTCACCATCAGGCAGGAGGGACCGCTCTGTCCGCAGAAGATAACGCTCCTCGTCGACGGTGAGCCTCTGACAGCCGATTGCAGCGGCCGCGAGACCACCCTAAGGCTACCCGCAAACGCCCGCACGATAATCCCCAATGCCGACGGAATGGCATACGGCTACTTTGCGCTCGACGAGCAGCTTCTTGAGTCGGCACTCGAAGCCATCAATGCAGAAGATGACCTCGTGCGCGGCGCCAGCCTCATCAACCTCAACGAAGCGCTGTGGCACCACGACATAGCCCCCTCCCACTACACGCGTCTCCTGACCGCCCGCCTGCCGCAGGAGAGCAATCCACTACTCTTCAACCTCGCCATGGGAGAGCTGCGCACAGCCCACACCCGCTATGCCGATGGTCCCGACGAAGAGCTGGAGAGAACATTGAGCGACATCCTCTTCAACGACACCATTGCTGCGCGCAAGGTGACCGCACTTCGTGCCCTGGCCGACGTGATGGAGAGTCGGAGTGCCGTTGACACAATATATAATATATGGAGTGGCGCCACCGAGATTGCAGGTTTTCGTCTGAGCGACATCGACGCCATGACGCTCTCCTATCAGCTTGCCGTGCGCATGCCCGAGCGGGCTGACAGCATAGTGGCGCTCCAGCGCAGTCGTCTGACCAGTGAGAATCTCCGCAACGAGTACGACTTCATCTCGCCGGCCGTATCGCCCCGTCAGTCCAGTCGCGATCAGCTCTTCGAGAAGCTGTTGACGGCAGATGGGCGCAGCGTGGAGCCATGGGCAGAGAGTGCTCTCTACTACCTCAACCATCGCTATCGTCGCGATGAGGGAATGCGTTACGTATGGCGCGGACTCGAGGCTGTTGAGGATGTGAAGCGCACCGGTGACATTTTCTTCCCCAAGCGCTGGGTCTCCATGCTTGTTTCCGGTCATCGTCCCGACGATGTCTCAGCGCTGGTAAAGCGCTACCTCTCCACTCGTCCCGACTATCCCGAGATGCTGAAGCGAAAGATACTGATGAATGTTTATGAATGACTCTTCAGGAACCTCTTTAGCAGGAAGGCCAGGAAATATGGGAAGGTATAGAACTGCCCATTGAAGCCGACATTCTTATAGCCGAACTTTACGCCATACTTCACGTCCGGATAGCGTTCGCTCTTTATCAGATTATTGAGCGAGGCTGTAGCGCCGTCGGTTGCCTTCACCTCTACCGGAATCAGCGAGTCGGCGTCCCTGACGAAGAAGTCCATCTCGACAGCCGGGCGGTCGTTGCTATAGTAATAGAGGTCGTAACCCTGCTTGACAAGCATGTCACCCACAATATTCTCGTAGATAGCACCCTTATAGGTACCGAGATTCTTGTTTGCGCGCAAATCCTCCTGAGCCTCCTCGTCGAGCGATGCAATCAGCAGTCCGGTGTCCTTATAATATATCTTATAGAGTTTTGAGTCATAATTGCCCTTCAGCGGAAGTTCGGGGAAGTTCAGGCAATGGCACACATTCACCACGCCCGCATCTTCAAGCCACTCCACGCAGCCCACATAGTCGCGGTTGCGTGCGTTTCGTCCAATCTTTGTAATCTGGAAGCGCTTATTCTCCTTGGCGAGGAACGTTGAGATATGGTTGTAGATTGACTTCACCTTAGCCTTATCGAGTCCTTCGACATACTTCGTGATGTCCTCCTCATTATCGAGCAGCAGCTGGCGTTGCAGAGCCAGAGTCCCGCTGAAATTCTTCTGTCGTATGTAGGTATTGACCACCTCGGGCATACCTCCCAGAGTTACATAGTCGCGGAAGAGGTCGAACATCGTGTCGAGCTGCAACTGGCTGAACGGCTTCACATCCACCATGTGAGTCAGCATATCGCTGATGAGTTCGTCCGAGTATCCCTTAGCCCAGAGGAACTCTTCGAAGTCCATTGAATGCATCTCATAGTCCTCCTTATAGCCGACGCTGTTCGATTCAATCTCCCGATAGTTGATTCCCATCAGTGAGCCAGAGCAGATGACGTCGAAGCGACCGTCGAGCTTAAAGAATTTGAGCGAAGTGGCGCAGTTAGGGCACGCCTGTAGCTCATCGAAGAAGAATATTGTATTGCCCGGAACAAACTTGTATTCAGGGTTAAGCATAGATATACTCTTCAAGATGGAGTCCACCTCGAACCCATCATCGAAGATGCCGCGATACCTCGGTTGCTCCACGAAGTTAATCTGTACGACGTTGGCATAGTTGTTTCGCGCGAACCATTCTATGGATCGTGTCTTGCCGATTTGTCGGGCTCCCTTCACAATCAAAGGCTTCCTTTCTGGCCTGTTTTTCCAGTCCATCAGGAACAAATCAATCTTTCTTCTAAGCAGTCCTTCCATAACTCACTGATTTTATGGAGCAAAGATAACGGTTTTCACATAATCCGCCACTAAAACCACCTAAAATTTCACATAATCC
>CAZKNB010000061.1:0-8318 GCA_964554075.1 uncultured Bacteroides sp. | reverse complement strand
AAGATTGTGCTCGACATGATGGAGTACACCTACACAGTCACTCCGCTCAGCTTCAGCGAGTTCATCTACATACCGGGCAACCATCAGGGATGGAGCCCCGCTACAGCAGAGGCATTGCGCAGCGCAGACTTCAACGGAGTCTACACCGGCTACAGCTACCTCAACGGCGACTTCAAGTTCACTAAGGAGCGTGCATGGGCAGGCGAGTACAACAGCGGCGACTTCACCACCTACAATGGCGGCGTTGCAGCAAGTACCGACGGCAGCAACATCTCTCAGCCTACAGCTGGCTACTACCGCATCGTGGCAGACGTTCCTAACAGCACGCTGACCACTACCCTCATCACATCTTGGGGAATCATCGGTACAGCCACTCCTGGTGGTTGGGACAGCGACACCGACATGACTTGGAACGCAGCAGACGAGACATGGACAATCACCACAGCACTCTCAGCAGGTGAGCTGAAGTTCCGTGCCAACGACGGCTGGGACATCAACCTCGGCGGTGACAGCACAGACGACCTGGTGGAGAATGGCGCTAACCTGCAGATTGCAGAGGCAGGCACCTACACCATCACTCTCTACGCTTCACGCGCAACGTCAGACAAGATCTACTGTACTTTAACAAAGTAAACCGATAAGCTATGAAGAAGAGACTCTCATACCTGTTTCTATACCTTCTGGCCCTATTGGCAATCACATTCCAGGCATGCGGCGACAGCCCCGTGCCTGGAGCTGACGATGTCACTCCGTCGTCGCCAACAACGACGACGCCAGGCTCGTCGACCACTGCCAACTGGGAGGACGTAAAGGCCACACCCGACAGCTGGGACGGCACCAAGCGCGCCGACATCTCCTATCAGTTGCTGGTCTACTCCTTCGCAGACTCCAATGGCGACGGTCTGGGCGACATCCAGGGCATAATCAGTAAGCTGGACTACATCAACTCCCTCGGAGTCGACGCCATCTGGCTCTCACCCATCCATCCCGCCATGTCATATCATGGATACGACGTCACCGACTATACAGCGGTGCGCAGCGAGTATGGCACGATGAGCGACTTCGACCGACTGATTAGCGAAGCACATTCAAGAGGTATTAAAATATATATAGACTATGTGATGAACCATACAGGAAAGGATCATCCCTGGTTTAAGAGTGCTATGGAGTCGGCAGAGAGTCCCTACCGCGACTACTACGTCCTCTCCTACGACCCGAAAAGCGACATTGCAGCCGGCAAGATTGCAATGATCGAGAAGACGGGCTACGACTCAGGACAGTGGTTCGCCGGAACAGTTGAGGGTGGCGACATCAAGGGCTACCTGAAGTTTACGCTCGACTGGAGCAAGGCTTCAGCCCCCACAGTCACCGTTGTCAAGACCGACAAGGCTGACAGTGAGAACCCCGACACCTCGACCGACGGAGCCAAATACCTGTGGTACGGAAGCGACGGAAAGGCACATAAGTTCTATGATAAGGGTAACAACATCTATGAGCTTAGCGTGGACTACAATTCCGACTGGGGCTTCCTCATCCGCACCAGCAACACAACCTGGGATGGAGGAACAAAGTATGGAGCATCCTCTTCTTCATCGACTATAAGCCTTGGCAAGGCCTTTACGCTCAACAACACCACGGCTGCCAACATCGTGTTCGAGGGTCAGAAGACTCTCTACTACCACTCACACTTCTGGACCGACTGGTTCGCCGACCTCAACTACGGCGCTGCCGACAAGGCTGCCGAGTCGCCCGCCTACAAGGCTATGGCAGAGGCTGCGAAGGGTTGGGTGAAGCGTGGTGTCGACGGTCTGCGCCTCGACGCCGTGAAGCACATCTACCACAATGCCACGAGCAACGAGAACCCTACGTTCCTGAAGACATTCTATGACGAGATCAACGCCTACTACAAGCAGCAGGGTCACACCGACGACTTCTACATGGTGGGCGAGGTGCTCTCGGAGTACAACGAGGTGGCCCCCTACTACGCTGGTCTGCCCGCACTCTTCGAGTTCTCCTTCTGGTATCGTCTGAAGGATGCCATCAACAACAGCACCGGATGCTACTTCGCCAAGGACATCATGGGCTATCAGCAGAGCTATGCCACCTATCGCAGCAACTACATAGAGGCAACAAAGCTCAGCAACCACGATGAGGAGCGTTCGGCAACGTCGCTCGGCAAGTCGGTCGAGAAGGAGAAGCTGGCTGCTGCCGTGCTGCTCACCTCTGCCGGTTCGCCCTACATCTATTATGGTGAGGAGCTGGGCATCTATGGCAGCCAGACCAACGGCGACGAGTATGTGCGCTCACCGATGCTCTGGGGCGACAACACGGTGACCAAGTACACCGACAAGATTGACGCCGGAGTGGCAAACTCCATCAAGAGCGTAAGCCAGCAGCAGAGCGACGAGAACTCGCTGCTCGCAACCTATCTGAAGTTCACTGCACTGCGCAACACCTATCCGGCGCTTGCGAAGGGCACGATGAGCAAACACGCCACCTTCAACGAGAACAACACGACCAACAGCTCCATCGCTGCATGGTATATGACGAAGGACTCCCAGAAGGTGCTGGTGCTCCACAACTTCGGAACGACTGTCAAGGAGCTTACGATCACCGACAGTGTCGACAAGGTTATTGCGACGTCGGGATCGGTTCAAGAGAAAAAAGATAGCGGAAGCTATCTGCTCCGTCTTGGAGCCTATGCCTCCGCAGTTCTGCTAATTAAATAAGATTAGTTTGGCGCGGCAAACCCTCCGGTCTGCCGCGCCTTTTTTCTGTCAATAGGGTTCATACGGGGGACTCCCCCGCCTGAACCCTTTTTATTTTGCTCCCGCCACAGAGATATACATCTCCTCGGGACGGAGATAGCGCTGTGCCAGGGTGCGGATATCCTCCGCCGTGGTCTCCTCGATGGCACGAAGCGAACGCTCCAGATAGTCGTCGGGGAGGTCTGAAGCATAGACGAATGCCCATAGATCGGCAAGCGAGAAGGGCGAATCGTAGCTTCGGCACATCTCACCAATCATGTAGTTCTTCACGATGCCAAGCTCCTCGGCAGAGACATCCTCGCTGTGCAGGCGGGTAATCTCGTGGTTAATCTCGCTGATAACGTTCTCCACGTAGCGTCCGTCGGTCTCCGTGTCGATAAAGAGCGTACTGCTGTCGGGCTGATGGCTCACCGTGGCAGAGATGCCGTAGGTGTAGCCCTTATCCTCGCGTATGTTGGCCATCAGTCGGCAACCGAAGTAGCCGCCGAAGAGCTCCAGCAGGACACGATACTTCAGATAGTCCTCGTGCTTGCGGCCAATGGTGAACTGACCAATCTTCAGCGAGTTCTGGCGCGCCTCGGGACGCTCCACGAAGAGCCTGCGCTCCCCGCTCGGAGTGATCACCCTCTCCACGTCGTTCACGACCCTGTTGGCTCCGCCGCCGAAACTCTCCGCGCCGAAACTCCTCTCTATGCGCGCCATGATGTCATCCGTGACGCGGCCCGAAACGAATATCGCACACCTCTCCGAGCTGTAGTTAGCCTCATGGAAGGAGCGCAGGTCGAGAGTTGTCAGCGTGGTGTAGTCGCTCTCGCGCACCAGTCGTCCGCATGGATGCTTCTCGCCATACATATTCTTCACCAGCTCACGACGCGCCAGGAAGTCCATCTTCGTCATGTTGACAAGCCACTGGCTGCGGTTGATGTCCACCACCACCCCAAACTCATGCTCGGGGAAGGCAGGCTCCTTCACCATCGACTCCACCAGCTCCAGCGTACGGTCGAAGTATTTGCAGAGCGAATAGAGCGTGATATACTCGTGGTCGGCGGACGACGACAGCTCGAGCCATGCGCCGTAGTAGTCGAGCGCCTCGGCAATCTGCTGGGCGCTGAATCGGCTCGTACCCTCGCGCAGCATGCGGTTGGTGAAGAGCGACTGCAACTTGCGGCTCTGGCACCAGCGGCCACCCTTGAAGACGAGGTCCAGGCGCACCACCTCCTGCTCCGCGGCATTCAGTCGGAACACGGGGACGCCATTCCCCATCACGATGCGCTCGGGGCTCATCGGCACGATGTTGTTGATTCTCTTTATGTCGGGTTGCTTAGTTCTATCCATTTCTGCGCTGCTGTTTAAGAAACTCCTCGGCCCTCGCCAAGTCCTCGGGAGTATCGATGCCTATGGTCTCCGTGCGGCATGTTCCCACCTTGATTGTATAGCCATTCTCAAGCCATCTCAGCTGCTCCAGCGACTCGGTCTTCTCCAGCTCCGACTGTGGCAGTGAGGTAATCTCCTTCAGCACCTCGATGCGGTAGGCGTAGAGTCCGATATGCTTGTAGTAGTCGTGGTTCTTGAGCCATTCGCTGCGCTCCTTGCCCCTCATGTAGGGGATCACCGAGCGGCTGAAGTAGAGAGCATGACCCATGCGGTCCACCACCACCTTCGGCGAGTTTGGATTCTCGAGCAGCTCCAGCGGAGCATCCTTCTCGAAGGGCTTCACCAGCGTAGCGATATGCGTAGTAGGGTCGCCGAAGCAAGCCTTCACCGTCTCGATCTGCTCGGGCTGGATGAAGGGCTCGTCGCCCTGGATATTGATGACCACGTCGAAGTCGCCGCCAATCTTCATGGCAGCCTCGTAGCAGCGGTCGGTGCCACTCTTATGAGTCTCGGCGGTCATCACCACCTTGCCTCCGAAGGCCTCCACAGCCTTGAAGATGCGGTCGTCGTCGGTAGCCACGCAGACCTCGTCCACCAGCTCCTTCACCTGTTCGTAGACACGCTGCACCATTGGTTTGCCGCCAAGCATCGCCAGGGGTTTGCCCGGGAAGCGAGTTGAGGCATATCTTGCCGGTATAATACCTAAAAACTTCATACTTATTTATATCTTATCTATTTCTGTTATCTTCTTGTTTCCTGTTCTCTCTCGTTATCTCTCCGGAGTCTCCACGCCGTTGTCAGCTGTAGCGCCGATGGCAGTGTCGCGGCTCTTCAGCAGCGCTATGCCACGCTCCACGTAGTCGCGCTCCATGTCCTCCGCCTTCAGCAGGGTGTCGCCATAGGTCAGCAGGTCGATGTCCAGACGGACAATCTCCTGCGCCTTCTCCTCCGGGGTGCGTCCCGCCTCGCGTTCAATCTCCTTGAAGAGCCTCTTCAGCTCCGTGGCGGAGAGCGATGTAGTCAGCTGCGCCACCTGGTTGAGGAAGCTGCCGCCCCGCTTCATCCCTATCGCAGCCGTCTCCTCGGCGGGAGCGAAGCAGAGGTTGCCAAGTCGGAGGGAGAGCTCATTAACGGCGAACGAGAGATTTCTCTCCCGTTCGTAGTTTGAGCCAATGCAGATGTAGCAATTGACCATATTCAACCTTTCAATTTAGATATGTTCCACATTAGTTGAACAGGTCGTCCAGTCCGACGTTGCCGCTCTCCTGCGTCTCGCTGTCATCCTCGTAGGTTTCAGCGGCACACGGATTAAACTCGCCGGGGATGTCGAAACGCTCATCCTCGCTATATCCGAGCGACTTGTCCTTGTAGACCTTGTTCATATATTTACCCCAGATTGGGAGCGCCATAGAGGCACCCTGTCCGTAGGTCATCGTATCGAAGTGGATGTCGCGCTCCTCACCGCCTACCCAGACACCAGAGACGAGCGACGGAGTGAAGCCCATAAACCAACCGTCGGAGTTGGAGTTGGTGGTACCCGTCTTGCCACCCATGTCGGCGCGTATGCCGTAGCGTGAGCGGATACGTCCACCGGTACCCTCGTTGATCACGGCTCTCAGCATGACGAGCATCTTGTATGAGCTGTTCAGGCTGATCACCTCGTCCATCGTCGGTGAGAAGTTAGCCAGCACGTTGCCGTCGTTGTCCTCGATGCGAGTGACGAAGAGCGGAGCCACGCGGATACCCTTGTTGGCGAATGCCGTATAGGCGCTGACCATCTCGCCCACCGAGATCTCGCAGGGACCGAGACAGAGCGAAACGGTCGGCTGGATGTCGCGGTTGCGGATGCCGAAGCTATGTATCAGGCTCACCAGGGCGTATGGGTTGAGCTTACCCATCAGGTAGGCAGAGACCCAGTTGCTGGAGTTTGCGAGACCCCATTTCAGGGTTACCATCTCGCCGTTGCGCTTGGTGCCGGCGTTTCGCGGAGTCCACGCCACGCCATTCTCGTCGAGCAGGGTCTGCTCCACATGGCGCATCTCGTCGCACGGCAGGAATCCGTTCTCCATGGCCAGCGTATAGAGATATGGCTTGATGGTTGAACCCACCTGACGGCGGCCCACCATGGCCATGTCATACTGGAAGTGGCTGTAGTCCGGACCACCCACGTAGGCCTTCACGTGTCCGTTGGTCGGATCCATCGACATGAATCCCGCGCGGAGGAAGTGCTTGTAATACCTTATTGAGTCGAGCGGAGTGAGCGTCGTGTCCCTCATGCCGTTCCAGCTGAACACGGTCATCTCCTCCGGCGTATTGAATGCACGCATGATGGCAGCCTCCGAGTATCCCGCCTCCTTCATCACGCGGTAGCGGTCGCTCTGCTTGACGGCGCGCTTCATGATCTCCTCAATCTGCTCGTCGCTCAGCTGATTGGTGAATGGGGCGTTGCGGCGTCCCTTCTTCTCCTTGAAGAACTGCTCCTGAAGCTCCTTCAGATGCTCCATGACAGCCTCTTCGGCATAGCGCTGCATACGCGAGTCGATGGTCGTATAGATCTTCAGACCGTCGGTATAGAGATTGTAGTTCGTACCATCCTTCTTGGTGTTCTTCTTACACCATCCGTAGAGCGGATTGGTCTCCCAGTCGATAGAGTCCTCGTAGTACTTCTGCATCTGCCAGCTGCGGTAGTCGGAGCGGTGAGGCTTCGAAGCTGTCAGCACGCCGCGCAGATACTCGCGGAAGTAGGTAGCCAGACCCTCTTTGTGGTCCACACGGTGGTAGTTCAGCTGGATGGGCAGTTCGCTCAGCGAATCCTGCTCCTCACGCGTGATGTAGCCCGCCTTATGCATCTGCGAGAGCACCACGTTGCGACGAACCCTGGCATTCTCGCGGATCTTCTCCTTGCGTGACACCGGATTGTAGCGCGACGGATTCTGACACATACCGATCAGCATGGCCGCCTCCTCCACCTTAAGTTCGGCGGGAGTACATCCGAAATATGTTGCTGCAGCCGTCTTGATGCCGACGGCGTTGTTCAGGAAGTCGAACTTGTTGAGATACATCGTCAGGATCTCCTCCTTGGTGTAGTAGCGCTCCAGCTTCACCGCGATGACCCATTCGATAGGCTTCTGGAAGAGGCGCTGAAGCGTGTTGCTTGCCACCTCCTCGGTGAAGAGCTGCTTGGCCAGCTGCTGAGTGATGGTACTACCTCCACCCGCACTCTTCTGCAGGAAGATGCCACGCTTCACGATGGCTCTGAAGAGCGCCTTCACGTCGATGCCCGAGTGCTCCATGAATCGGATATCCTCGGTAGCGATGAGGGCGTTGATCACGTTTGGCGAGAGCTCCTGATAGCTGCTGTAGACGCGGTTGTTCTTCTCGGCCGAGAAGGTACCGAGCACCTTGCCATCCTCGGAGAGGATCTCCGTGGCGAACTTGTAGTTTGGGTTCTCCAGCTCTTCGACCGGAGGCATATAGCCAATCCATCCGTTGGCTATCGCAACAAAAACGATAGCACAAAGCACCACGATGGCGCCCAGTGCTATCCACAATATTTTTACTGTTTTTTTTATCATGTTTGTAAATCTCTATTCTTCACTCTTTGCTGCACGCAAGATGGCTGTCGTAGCTCCCATCGTGATGATTGCACCATCCTCGATGCGAACGCGGTCCTTGTCGCCCAGGATTTCGTTCATCAGGAACGTACCCGTCAGACTTGGAGCGTCGCGCAGCGTGTAGACGAGTCGTCCCTGCTTGTTACGCTTGACGTTGATGATGCAGTGTCGGCGGTCCATACTCATGTCGCCCGACTCGATGGGGATGTCGACCACGGTGCCCACGCAGCGTCGTCCTATGACGTTGTCGCCCTCCTTGAGGGGGAAGACCTGCTTGTAGCCGAAGACATTCTCAATGACGCTCAGTGCGCCGAACTCCTCGCTGTAGGCATTCTCGTCAATCTTCTCGTTCTTCTGAGTCTCCTTCATCTTGCTCTTGCCGATGCGGATGCTGAATTGCTTGCCGCACTCGTCACACTCGAAGACGAGCGACTGACCCTCCGAGTACTTCGTCTCGTCGAACGTCAGATATTTCTCACATTTTGGGCAACGTACACGTTTCATTCCTTTTACCTTAAGTTTTATCCTTTGTTATCCTGAAAATCCTTTTCTATTGCTGCCT
>CAZKNB010000060.1:0-8335 GCA_964554075.1 uncultured Bacteroides sp. | reverse complement strand
GGCTGCTCGAAGAACTTCTTCCAGTCGTCCTTCTTGCCGCGGGGCTTGGTGTATCCACGCTCCTCGCGCGAAGCCTTCTTCTTGCCTTCGTGCTTCTTCGCGTGACTCTCGCCCTCCTCGTGCTTCTCGCGGCGCGACTCCTTGCGTGAGCCCTTCTCCTCTCCGTGGCGGTCATGCTTCTTCTTCTTGCCCTCCTTGTCGTCGGCAGGTTCGTCCGAAGCAACCTCTACTACCACCTTTCTGCCGTTCCACTTGGCGCGGCCCAGAGCCTTCAGCACGTTCTTGGTCTCCTTCTCGTCGACCTCGAAGAATGAATAGTTCTTCATCAGGTCGATGCGACCCAGATCCACGCGTCCGCGGGTATTGTTGTTGAGCAGGGTGATAAGGTCGTTAGGCATGAACTTATCCGTCTTGCCCAGGTTGATGAACATACGCGTATATCCCGCCTCGGCAGTGCGCTTGCGTCCGCCCTTCTCGCCACGCTTCTCGCGGCTCTCCGTCGGTGACTCAATCTCAGCACGGTCGCGGTAGTACTCCTCAAATCGGTTGAACTCGTGCGACACCACACGCTTGATCAGGTCCTCCTTGCTCAGCCACTCCAGTTTGCGGTAGATCTCGGGCATGTAGCCGCTGATCTCCTCCTCGTTCACCTTCACCTTCTCCAGCTCGTCAATCACCTTCAGCAGCTGCTTCTCGCAGATTTCCTTAGCGGTAGGCAGGGTGCCGATGACAAACTTCTTGGCGATGATGCGCTCAATCTCGCGCATCTTGCCCTTCTCGCGCAGGTTGAGTATGGCGATAGATGTACCCGTCTTGCCGGCGCGGCCCGTACGTCCGCTTCGGTGAGTGTAGCTCTCGGTGTCGTCGGGCAGACCATAGTTGATCACGTGAGTCAGGTCGTCCACGTCGAGACCACGTGCAGCCACGTCGGTAGCCACCAGCAGCTGCAGGTTCCTGATGCGGAACTTCTGCATCACGGCGTCGCGCTGCTGCTGCGAGAGTTCACCGTGGAGCGAGTCGGCATTGTAGCCCTCCTGCATCAGCTTGTCGGCAATCTCCTGAGTCTCCTTGCGGGTGCGGCAGAAGATGATGCCGTAGATTTGCGGATAGAAGTCCACGATGCGCTTCAGCGCCTCATACTTATCCTTCGCATGAACGATGTAGGCCACGTGCTTCACGTTGTTGCTTCCCTCGTTCTTGCGTCCTATGGTAATCTCCTTAGGGTTGTGGAGGTAGTTGCGCGAGATGGCAGCAATCTCCGGGCTCATGGTAGCCGAGAAGAGCAGGGTGTTGCGCTCCTCGGGCACATCGGCCAGGATAGCGTTGATGCTGTCGGTGAAGCCCATGTTGAGCATCTCGTCAGCCTCGTCCATCACGACGTTGTTAACGGTGGCGAGCGACACGGTGCGTCGCTCCATCAGGTCGAGCAGACGTCCCGGAGTAGCCACGATGATATGCACTCCGCGTCTGAGACTCTTTATCTGGCTTTCGATAGACGAACCACCGTAGACCGGCAGCACCTTCAGTCCATCGATATATTTTGAGTAGTCGGTGAGGTCGCCCGCAATCTGTAAGCAAAGCTCACGGGTAGGGCAAAGGATAAGCGACTGTGGCTCACATCTCTTCACGTCGATGTTCTGGATCAGCGGAAGTCCGAAGGCGGCAGTCTTACCGGTACCGGTCTGCGCCAGTGCAACCACATCGTTGTAACTGTCTGCCAGCAGGTACGGAATCACTTCTTCCTGAACCGGCATGGGATTCTCGTATCCCATCTCTTCAATTGCTTTGCGTATCTCGGGAGATACTCCAAGCTCTTCAAATGTCTTCATCAAGTTGTTCTACGTTATATTTCAGGCGCAAAGATAGTTATAATAGGCGTGCCAAACCTATAAGAGTTGTTATTTTTTACTCCAATAACATCTCTTGCAGCGACTTTATCTCCTCTTGGGTGAGGCCGACCACCTGCTTCAGGTAGCCCTCTGCGCTGCCATATTTCTGCTCAATCTCGTCGGCTGCAGCCCTCAGGAAGTCCTCTTTAGCCGAATAGATGGCGGTCAGTGCCTCCTGCGAGTTGGTCGGCAGGAAGTAGCCCTTGTGCGCCCCGAGCGGTATGTTGTAGTATTTGTTGCTGAGGGTATAGTCGTGGGCAATGGAGTCGTCGTCCACTCCCATTGCTGCCATCAGCATGGCGAGGAAGATGGCTGTGCGTCCGCTGCCCGAAATGCTCTGGATGACCATCGGATAGTTCTCGCGGTTGAGCATCGTCTCCAGTATCGTCTTGTAGGATTCATAGTTCTCCTTGGCCAGTATGTCGCGGTTGAAGCGCGTCACCAGGGTGTTGATGGAGTCCTTCTTGACGGAGCCCACCTCAATCTGCTCCAGCACGTCCCTCATGTTGGGAATGTTGAGCGGTGCGTTGACCCATTTTGCCCAGGTCAGGTCGGTCACTGTGGAGTCCTTCTCGCTGGGTTCGCGCAGGTCGATGATTGTCTTGATGCCTATGTTGCGCAGCTCCTTCTCTGCCGAGCAGTTCAGGCGGTCAATCTTTGCCGAGCGGAATATCATTCCGTAGCGCAATGTCTTCTTGAATTTTGGAGATTTATATCCGCCGATGTCGCGGAAGTTCTGTATGCCACAGATATTGATGTTGCGTGTGGCTGTCTTCACCGAATACTTATCGTTGAAGACCACAGTGTAGTAGTAGCGTTTCAGGGGGTTATCCGATACGATGGTGAGTTTGCCTTCGGATATTTGCGCTCCGGCTATAGGGGTTGGAGCCGGTGCGGCGTCGGGCTCTTCCGAGCGGTAGACGCGTACGTAGCCATCAAGTGCAGGCGAAATTTCCCATTTCACCACACAGTTGCCGACCGCATTCTCTTCACACACCACGGTGATGTTGGGCGTGCTCTGCGAACATGACGTAAGCGCGAGGGCAAGTGTCAACCAGCTTAATAAGATTTTGTGCATCGTGTAATACATTCTTATAATCAACCAACGGACAAAATTAGTGATTTACACGAAGCTTCCAATAGCGCTTTATGATTATTAGCCAAGTTGCGCGGCTTTTAACGCCACTATAACTTTTACCCCTCTTTTCGTATTAATTTTATCGAAAATTTAATCTTTTAATTCAACACTTTTGTGGCCGTTTTACTGCGAAACTGTAACAAGTTCGTCCACAATCCATTTTGCATCAGCATATTTCTCCATAATGTAGAGCATATAGCGTACATCCACGCCGATGCATCTTTGCAGCCCCTTGTCGAAGAGAATGTCGCCACTCATCGCCTCGCTGTTTCCGTCGAAGGCCAGACCCAGCAGTTCGCCTCGTCCGTTCAGCATGGCGCTGCCCGAGTTGCCTCCGGTGATGTCGTTGTCGGTGATGAAGCATACGCGCATCTCGCCGCTCTTGTCGGCATATCCGGCGTAGCTGTTGCTGTCTCTGAGCAGTTGTGCCAGCTTAGGCTGTATGCGGAAGTCGGGGTCGGTGGCGCCATATTCGCGCACCTTCTCCAGGATGCCCTGTGTGGTGGTGTAGTAACCGTAGTCCACTCCGTCGCGCGGAGAGTATCCGCTGACCCTTCCGTAGCTCAGTCGCATGGTGCTGTTGGCGTCGGGATAGCTTGCTGCGGCGGTGTAGATGCGCTCACGCGTGATCTCTGCCAGTCGTCGTTCGCCGATGGCAATGGCGTCGTTCTCATTCATTATCTCGGCATTCATGGTGAAGTAGTTGAAGAGCAGCTCCATGGCCAGGTTTGCCGCAGGGTCGTCCATGGGGATGAAGGCGGTGTCGGCGGTAGCCTCCAGTGTCCTCTCGAGCGATGTGAAGCGGCTGTTGGCGTAGATGCTCTCGGCGAAGGCCTTCAGGTCGCCTCCGAAGAGGGTGTCCGCCTCCTGGTAGAACACCGGCAGAAACTCCGGTGCCACCCTTCTCTTATACTCCTCAGCCATAGCCGTGAATATCTTGCAGTCCAGCTTTGGCGAGTAGCTGGCGAATCTCTTCTTGATGTCGCGGACCTCATCCTCGCGGTCGGTGGTGACATAGTCGCCGTTCACGATGCTCATGCCCAGCATAGGCAGCTCGGCACCGTTGAAGAATGCCTCCTCGTAGAAGGCCAGTGCGCGCTTGGTGCGTCGTCGAGCCTCGTAGTTCTCCTTCAGACTCTTCAGAATGTTGACGGCAGCAGTGTCGCGCCCCAGGGTGTACTCGCGCTCCCTCCTTGTCTTGATGATACCCAGACGCTTGATAGCCTTGTTCTCCTCCTCCGAGAACTTCATGTAGTTGGAGTCCTCCTCATACTTCGCTGCATACATCACGTCTATGCTGTCGTTGGCTCTCATAGCCTCCTTCATGATGGCCAGCTTCACGGTACGCATCTCGTGGCGTGCAGTGTTGCCACACTCCGCCATCTCCTCTATTCCGTAGGATGAGAGGGTGCGCTGCGTAGCCCCCGGGTAGCCCAGGGTCATGCAGAAGTCGCCCGCCTTGTAGCCGTTGAGCGCAATCGGCACGAACCTCTTCGGGTGGTAGGGACGGTTGTTCGGGTGATACTCCGCCGGCTGGTTATCCTTGTCGGAATAGATGCGGAAGACGCAGAAGTCGCCCGTATGGCGGGGCCACTCCCAGTTGTCGGCGTTCCAGCCGAATGCGCCCACCGAAGTCGGTGGAGCGAAGACCAGTCGCACGTCGTTGTAGTCGCGGTAGACCGAAAGCCAGAACTCATTTCCCGCATAGTAGGAGTCCACCGTGGCGTTGAGCATGCTGTCCTCCTGTTCAACCTCGTTGCAGATGACCCATGCCACCGAGTCGAGCACAGCCTCCCTTGCCTCCTCGCTCATGCCCTCCTTGATGCGTCGCGTCATTCGCTTCGTCACGTTCTCCGTTCTCACCAGGAAGCGCACGAACAGTCCGCGGCATGGAATCTCCTCCTCGCGGCTACGTGCTGCGAAACCCTCCTTCATGTAGTTGCGTTCGGGCGTCGAAATATCGTGGATAGATTCAAATCCGCAATGGTGATTGGTGAAGACCAGTCCGTCCGCCGACACCACCACCCCCGAGCAGAAGCCGCCGAAGCTAACCACGGCGTCGGTCAGTGCAGCCTCACGGTCGTTATAGATGGCGTTGAGCGGCAGCTCCAGGCCCCTCTTCTTCATCACGCGGCCCACACCCTTGCCGATGCGGCCCGCCATCCACATTCCCTCGTCGGCATGCATCGCCGCCGTCGAAACAATGAGAATCAGTGCGAACAAAAATCTTTTCATATCTGTTTATTTCCTGTTAGTCATTAGATTTTAGAGAAGCTGGTTGTCGGCCGCGCGTCTATCTGACGAAGCGGTTGACAATCGGTATACTCTTCAGCGGCAGGTCGTTCTTCACGATGTAGCCCACGTAGAGCGCTATGAGAAGGGTGCGCACTCCCAGTCGCACCACCACGTTGCTGATTGGCAGGTTCAGGCCCACCAGACAGAGCACCGCGGCACAAGCCACGTATCCGCCAATCCTCTTCAGGTCGTAGTCTATTGGGTACCTCTTCTGACCTACGAAGTAGGAGAGGAGCATGGCCACGGCATAGCCCGTGAAGCCCGCCCATGCACATGCCATATAGCTGAATCGCGGAATCAGGGTGATGTTCATCACTATCACCACCGCGCAGGCAGTAACCGAGAAGTATGCTCCCCAGCGCGTCTCGTCGGTCAGCTTATACCAGAACGAGAGGTTGAAGTAGACACCCATGAATATCTCGGCAGCCATGACGATAGGCACCACTCTCAGACCCTCCCAGTAGTCGGGACCGATCAGGTACTTCAGCACGTCGAGGTAGAACATCACAATCATATATCCCAGCAGGGTGAAGATGATGAAGAACTTCATCGCCTGCGCATACATCTGGCGGTTATCCTTCTCGCGGCTCTTGCCGAAGACGAAGGGCTCGTAGGCGAACCGGAATGCCTGAGTGGCCATTGCCATGATCATCGCAATCTTGCTTGTAGCGCCATATATGCCCAGTTGCTGCTCAGCGTCGGCTCCCGGATAGACATAGGGGAAGATGATACGGTCCGCCACCTGGTTCAGGATGCCCGCAATGCCCAGAATCATTATCGGGAAGGAGTAGCTCAGCATTCGCTTCATCAGTCCACGGTCCAGCACGTAGCGGAACCCTACGAGCTCGGGAATCAGGCAGAGCATCACTATCGACGTGCAGATCAGGTTGATGGCAAAGGCAGCGCCAACCTCCGTACCCTTCATCACCACGTAGTAGAGAATGTTCAGCGCGATGCTGCTGATGATGAAGAGCATCTTCAGCGAAGCAAACTTGATGGCGCGCTTCTTGTAGCGCAGATAGGCGAAGGGCACACACTGGATGACATCCATCGAGAGCACAATCATCATCATTCCCAGATACCACGGATGCTCCCCGTAGCCCATGATGTTCGCTATGGGTTGCAGGAAGATGAGGCACACCGCCAGGAAGGTCAGCGCAAAGCTGCCCACGGTGAACAGCGTGGTCGAGTAGACCCTTGCCGGGTCCTCCCCCTCCTTATTGGCGAAGCGGAAGAAGCCCGTCTCCATGCCGCATGTCAGTATGACGAGCAGCAGGGCGGTGAGGGCATACATATGCGTGATGATGCCGTAGCTGCCCGATGACGCCGGCATTGTCAGTGTGTAGATAGGTACAAGCAGATAGTTAAGGAATCGCCCCACGATGCTGCTGACGCCGTAGATGGCGGTCTCCTTAACCAGCGATTTCATTTCACTCATTATCTCTTTCTTTCATTTTCGTTCAAATCTCTCAGAAGAGCATTCCCATACCTTGAGGGTCGATCATGCTTCGTCCGAGGTGCATGTATGCAAGTTCCGTAGCCTCTCGTCCGCGGGGAGTACGCTTCAGGAAGCCCTCCTTGATGAGGAATGGCTCGTAGACCTCCTCAATGGTTCCCGGGTCCTCGCCCAGGGCGGTGGCTATGGTGGACAGTCCTACAGGACCACCCTTAAACTTGTCGATAATCGTGCAGAGTATCTTGTTGTCAATCTCGTCGAGTCCATACTTGTCGATGTTGAGCGCTTCGAGGGCGTAACCGGCAATCTCCGTGTCGATGGA
Organism: uncultured Bacteroides sp.; assembly: GCA_964554075.1. GTDB lineage: Bacteria > Bacteroidota > Bacteroidia > Bacteroidales > Bacteroidaceae > Bacteroides. Next base: position 1,235 of record CAZKNB010000060.1, on the reverse strand, counting down.
GCCGCTACCCTTCACCTGTGCGAAGTCGCGCACGCGTCTCAGCAGGGCATTGGCTATACGCGGGGTACCTCTGCTTCGCGAAGCAATCTCTGCGGCAGCCGAGTTGGAGCAGGGCACACCGAGGATGTCCGACGAGCGGAGAATGATGGAGCTCAGCACATCGTCGTCGTAGTACTCCAGGTGGAGATTGATGCCGAAGCGCGCACGCAGAGGGGCTGTCAGCAGTCCGCTGCGGGTTGTGGCGCCAACCAGCGTAAAGGGGTTGAGGTCAATCTGTATGCTTCGTGCCGAGGGGCCCTTATCAATCATGATGTCGATGCGGCAGTCCTCCATGGCGGAGTAGAGGTACTCCTCCACGACGGGCGACAGTCGGTGTATCTCGTCGATAAAGAGCACGTCGTTAGGCTCCAGGCTGGTCAGGATGCCGGCGAGGTCGCCCGGTTTGTCGAGCACGGGACCCGAGGTAATCTTGAACCCCACGCCCAGTTCGTTGGCGATGATGTTCGACAGTGTAGTCTTACCGAGTCCCGGGGGGCCATGTAGCAGGACGTGGTCGAGAGCTTCGCCACGCAGTCGTGCTGCCTTCACGAATATTCTCAGGTTGTCGACCACCTTATCCTGTCCGCTGAAGTCGTCGAAGCAGAGGGGTCGCAGTGCGTTCTCGAAGTCTCGTTCCTTCTTGGAAAGCTGGTGGTCACGTATATCAAAATTCTCTTCCATCTTCAAAATTGTATTCGGACAACAAACTTATGAAAAAAATCAGATATTCGCTTCGTCATACTCCATTATTCCTCAAAAAAGGATAACTTTACAGCCGTAACATTTATTTGAATACCAAAAATGACACACCGTCTCAACACTAATAAGCAGTTTATGATTGGCAACGGCATCCTCGCCTTCGCTGTCATCATTGTGGTCGTTATCTTCGTCTATATGAGCCTCAAGTTCGACTTCGCCAAGCAGTCGGAGCGCCACTACGCCGAACAATACACCGTCACCCTCGTCCAGGGCTTCACCGGCGACAGCATCACGGTGATGATCAACGACAGCATCCTCTTCGATGGCACCGTCGCTGCCGAGCCCCTCTCCATAGAGTCCGCCCGCTTCGCCGACGAGAGTGCCCTGCTGATAGTGGAGAAGTCCACCGACAATGTCTCCACCTTCAGTCTCAGTGAAAAGGGTGGGGAGTATCGCCTGGAGCGCGATGCAGACGGCATCAAACAGCTGGCGCAATA
>CAZKNB010000059.1:0-8342 GCA_964554075.1 uncultured Bacteroides sp. | reverse complement strand
GCCGTGATTGCCATCAACACCGACTCCGATTCACTCATCATCTGTAACGGATATAAGGACGAAAGCTATATCGAGCTGGCTCTGCTGGCCCAGAAGATGGGTAAGCGCATCTTTATCGTAGCTGAGAAGATGAACGAGCTGAAGCTTATCGCAAAGATGTCTAAGCAGCTCAATGTGCGTCCGAACATCGGTATCCGCATTAAACTGGCTTCATCGGGCAGTGGAAAATGGGAGGACTCTGGTGGCGACGCCAGCAAGTTCGGCCTTACGTCAAGTGAGCTGCTCGAGGCTCTCGACTTCCTCGAGGCTAAGGGCTTGAAGGATTGCCTGAAGCTGATTCACTTCCACATCGGTAGCCAGGTGACCAAGATTCGCCGCATCAAGACTGCGCTGCGCGAGGCTTCGCAGTTCTATGTGCAGCTCCACGCCATGGGCTTCAAGGTGGAGTTTGTCGATATCGGCGGCGGACTCGGCGTAGACTACGACGGAACACGCTCGTCAAGCAGCGAAAGCAGCGTCAACTACTCTATTCAGGAGTATGTCAACGACTCAATATCTACGATGGTCGATGCCAGCGACAAGAACGGCATCCCTCATCCTAACATCATCACCGAGAGTGGCCGCGCACTGACAGCCCACCACTCTGTGCTTATCTTCGAGGTCCTCGAGACTGCCACTCTGCCCGAGTGGGACGATGACGAGGAGATTGGTCCAGACGCTCACGAACTAGTTCAGGAGCTCTACCAGATCTGGGAATCGCTCAACCAGAACAAGATGCTTGAGGCTTGGCACGACGCACAGCAGATTCGCGAGGAGGCACTCGACCTCTTCAGCCACGGTATTGTAGACCTGAAGACTCGTGCTCAGATTGAGCGCCTCTACTGGTCAATCACTCGTGAGATTCATCAGATTGCAAACGGACTGAAGCATGCTCCGGACGAGTTCCGCGGCCTGTCGAAGTTGCTTGCTGACAAATACTTCTGTAACTTCTCGCTCTTCCAGTCACTGCCAGACTCTTGGGCCATCGACCAGATATTCCCAATCATGCCAATCCAGCGACTCGACGAGCGTCCCGACCGTTCGGCAACCCTGCAGGACATCACCTGCGACTCCGACGGAAAGATTGCGAACTTCATCTCTACCAAGAATGTGTCGCACTATCTGCCTGTCCACAGCCTGAAGGGTAAGGAGCCATACTACGTGGGAGTCTTCCTCGTGGGTGCTTACCAGGAGATTCTGGGCGACATGCACAACCTCTTCGGCGACACCAACGCTGTCCACGTTTCTGTCAGCGACAAGGGCTATACCATCGAGCAGATTATCGACGGTGAGACAGTGGCTGAGGTGCTCGACTACGTTCAGTATAATCCGAAGAAGCTGGTTCGCACGCTCGAGACATGGGTAACCAAGTCGGTGAAGAACGGTAAGATCTCACTTGAAGAGGGTAAGGAGTTCCTCTCAAACTATCGTTCGGGACTCTACGGATATACCTATCTGGAGTAACCGATAAAGAGAATAACAATATTATATAATGTATAAGGAGAAGGTGGCGGGCGAATTGGCACTGCTGCCTTCTTTGTTTTAATAGCAAGAAAAAGAGATGAAAGAAAAACTAACTGTAGTAAAGGTGGGTGGAAAGATTGTTGAAGAGGCCGACTCGCTTAACGCCCTGCTCAACGACTTCGCCCGTATCGAGGGTCGCAAGGTGCTTGTTCACGGTGGCGGACGCTCGGCTACTAAGGTGGCTGCAAGCCTTGGCATCGAGAGCAAGATGGTCAATGGACGTCGCGTCACCGATGCAGAGATGCTGAAGGTGGTGACAATGGTCTATGGCGGACTGGTCAACAAGAACATCGTTGCCGGAATGCAGGCGCGCGGAGTAAACGCACTCGGACTGACAGGCGCAGACATGGACGTGATTCGCTCCGTGAAGCGTCCCGTGAAGGATGTGGACTATGGCTTCGTGGGCGATGTAACTAAGGTTGATGGCGATATGCTTGCTTCGCTCATCGGCTCTGGCATTGTCCCCGTTATGGCTCCGCTGACCCACGATGGCGAGGGAAACATGCTCAACACCAACGCCGACACTATCGCCGGCGAGACTGCAAAGGCACTGGCTGCCCACTTCGACGTGACGCTCGTCTACTGCTTCGAGAAGAAGGGAGTGCTGCGCGACGAGAACGACGATGACAGCGTAATCCCCGTAATCAACCGTGCCGATTTTGAGCGCTACGTGGCCGAAGGAGTAATCCAAGGCGGAATGATCCCTAAGCTTGAGAACTCTTTTGCAGCAATTAATGCAGGAGTTTCGCAGGTCGTAATAACCTCATCTACCGATGTTTGTGCCGCTAACGGTACACGCATTACAAAATAATTTCAAAAAAAATCGCAATCGTCTGTAACTTTCGAATGTCTGAACCGTCATTAAATATAGAAACGCAGAAGAACAGGTTTCGAGAAGAAATCCTGCCGCTGAAGGATAAACTCTTCAGAGTGGCTCTTCGCATCACCCTCAACCGCGAGGAGGCGGAGGACATTGTGCAGGATGTCTTGTTGAAGGTTTGGGACAAACGCAACGAATGGGACACGCTGGAGTCCATTGAGGCCTACTGCTTGGTGATGACAAAGAACCTCGCTATAGACCGCAGCGAACGAAAGGACAACCAGACCGTGGAGCTCACGGACGAGGAGTGGGTGAGGGCAAGCGGAACGGAAGACCCCTATGATAAGCTGATTGGTAACGAACGCCTGCGACTTGTGCATCGACTTATTAATGAACTGCCGGAGAGGCAGAGGCTGATGGTTCAGCTTCGCGACATCGAAGGCAAAAACTATAAAGAGATAGCAACAGCGCTTGGCTTGACGGAGGATCAGGTAAAGGTGAACCTCTTCAGGGCAAGACAAAAGATAAAAGAACAGTATTTGCAGATAGATGAGTATGGACTATAAACATATTGAATCATTGTTGGAGCGATATTGGCAGTGCGAGACCTCACTCGATGAGGAGCGTCAGCTGCGCGACTTCTTCCAAGGAGAAGATGTCCCCGCTCATCTGTTGCCTTACAAGGAGCTCTTTGTCTATCAGACGTTGCAGCCGAAGCTCGGTGACGACTTCGACTCGAAGATTATGGCGGCCATCGAACCGCAGGTTGTGGTAAAGGCACGCCGAATCTCGCTTCGTCAACGCTTCGCTCCGCTCTACAAGGCGGCAGCCGTGGTGGCCGTGTTGCTCCTCTCTGGCAATATAGTGAGAAACGTGATGTTGTCCGACGCCAATGCCGACTATGACTACGACTCTTATGTTGACACCTACGACGATCCGGAGGTAGCCTACAAAGAGGTTTCGTCAGCCTTGATGATGGTTTCAGAGAGCATCAATATGGGTAACGACCCACTCTCTTCCGACACTCTTCGCGCGGAACGTGTGGATAGCGTATTGACGGAATGAGACTGAAGAGCCTTCTCGCTGTAGCCATGATGCTCGTAGCGACGTTGTCGCTGAGCGCACAAGACTTCGCTTCCCGCTTTAAGGGTGAACATCCGCAGGATAGCAACCTGGTCTATGTCACCATAAGCCCGAAGATGATGCAAGAGATGCTTGAAAATGATGAGAATAAGGACGAGAATTTGCTCAATGTGATCTCGAACCTGAAGAGTATGCAGCTATGTAATTCCAAAGTCAATACACGGAATTATTACGATGATGCTCTCTCGCTGACAGAGAAACAGAGCTTCCGGTTCGAGACGGTGGCAGAGATAAACAGAAAAGATTGTCTCTCCAAGGTGGTGGTTCGCCGCAAGCGCAACACCGTAATCGAGCTGGTCTCGCTGATATGGCACAGTGAACGAGGTTTCGTGCTGATCAACTTCACCGGAAAGATTGATGAACGAATCATTGCACGTCTCTCCGGCGATGAGCGCAGCAAGAGCTCGGACTAAAGATAAAGATGAGATATTTTCATTTGCTTTTTTAACATATATACAGTTAGTTTTGCTATTAAAACAAACCGGGTTTGAGGAGTCAAGCCACACAAGAAACTTTCAAAAATAACTAACTACATAAAGAGAAGGCTACCGCGTGAGCAGTAGCCTTTTTTTATTGTCAAAAGGAAAAATAACAATCCTCTCTTTGTCACACATTTAGTTTATTTTATCTTTGCATCAATTTTAAAATTAATCACTAGATAAATATGTCAAAAGAACTGTTTTCAACACTCCCTTACAAGGTTGCTGACATCTCACTTGCCGACTTCGGCCGCAAGGAGCTTGAGCTTGCCGAGAAGGAGATGCCGGGTCTCATGGCCCTGCGTGAGAAGTACGGAGAGAGCAAACCGCTGAAGGGTGCTCGTATCATGGGTTCACTCCACATGACAATACAGACTGCTGTGCTGATTGAGACTTTGGTCGCTCTTGGCGCTGAGGTTCGTTGGTGCTCATGCAACATATATTCAACTCAGGACCACGCTGCTGCAGCTATCGCTGCTACTGGTGTTCCGGTGTTCGCCTGGAAGGGTGAGACACTTGCCGACTACTGGTGGTGTACGCTTCAGGCTCTCAACTTCGGCGAGGGCAAGGGACCTAACGTAATCGTTGACGATGGTGGCGACGCTACAATGATGATTCACGTGGGCTACGAGGCTGAGAACAACGCTTCAATCCTCGACAAGGAGGTTCACGCTGAGGACGAGAAGGAGCTCAACGCAATCCTGAAGCAGGTGCTTGCTGTCGACGGCGAGCGCTGGCATCGTGTTGCCAAGGAGGTTCGCGGTGTCTCTGAGGAGACCACTACAGGTGTTCACCGCCTCTACCAGATGCAGGCAGAGGGCAAGCTGCTCTTCCCTGCGTTCAACGTAAACGACTCTGTCACTAAGTCTAAGTTTGACAACCTCTACGGTTGTCGCGAGTCACTCGCCGACGGCATCAAGCGTGCCACCGACGTGATGATTGCCGGCAAGGTGGTTGTCGTTTGTGGATATGGTGATGTAGGTAAGGGCTGCTCTCACTCAATGCGCTCTTACGGTGCACGCGTCATCATCACTGAGATTGACCCAATCTGCGCACTCCAGGCAGCTATGGAGGGATTCGAGGTTAAGACAATGGATGAGGCTTGCGAGGAGGGTAACATCTTCGTTACTACAACTGGTAACATCGACATCATCCGCATCGACCATCTCGAGCGCATGAAGGATCAGGCCATCGTCTGCAACATCGGCCACTTCGACAACGAGATTCAGGTGGATGCATTGAAGCACTATCCTGGCATCAAGTGTGTCAACATTAAGCCGCAGGTTGACCGTTACTTCTTCCCCGATGGTCACAGCATCATCCTTCTTGCTGACGGTCGTCTGGTTAACCTTGGTTGCGCAACAGGTCACCCATCATTCGTGATGAGTAACTCGTTCACCAACCAGACTCTGGCACAGATGGAGCTCTTCAACAAGCAGTATCCTGTCAACGTATATCGCTTGCCTAAGCACCTCGACGAGGAGGTTGCACGTCTTCACCTCGAGAAGATTGGTGTTCACCTCACTAAGCTCACACCAGAGCAGGCTGCTTACATCGGCGTAACTGTCGATGGCCCATACAAGGCAGAACACTACAGATATTAACCTAACCAACAAGGGCTTGGACGTCAATCTCCCCTCAGACGGGAGTTGGGCTGCCGAGCCCTTGTTATTTTTCAGTTTTCCCCCATAACAGTCAAAAGATAACATGAAAAAACTGCTTCCCGACATTATCGCCGTTTTAGCATTTATCGTAATCTCGTTCGTCTACTTCTTCCCGGCTGACATCGACGGACGTGCCCTCTTCCAGCATGACACGGCGGCGGGCATGGGCGCAGGTCAGGAGATAAAGGAGTATCGCGAGAAGACGGGCCATGAGAGTCGTTGGACTAATGCTCTCTTCGGCGGAATGCCAACCTATCAGATTGCTCCGAGCTACAACTCGGCAAAACCTCTCTCAGTGGTTGAGGATGTCTATCGTCTCTACCTGCCAAACTATGTGAAGTATGTCTTCATCATGATGCTGGGATTCTATATCCTGCTTCGCGTGATGGGTATGGCTCCATGGCTCTCCACGTTGGGCGCCGTGGTCTGGAGTTTCTCCTCCTACTTCTTTATACTTATTGCCGCTGGCCACATTTGGAAGTTCGTTACACTTGCCTACATCCCGCCAACGATTGCGGGTCTGGTGCTGACCTACCGCAAGCGCTATCTGGCTGGTGGACTGCTGACTGCCATCTTCCTGGCTCTTCAGATTAAGTCGAACCACGTGCAGATGTCCTATTACTTCATCTTCGTCATGCTCTTCATGGCGATTGCCTACTTCGTTCAGGCTATCCGCGACAAGGAGCTGCCCCACTTCTGGAAGGCGAGTGCTACGCTTGTCGGAGCTGCCTTGGTGGCTGTGGCGCTGAACCTCTCAAACCTCTACCACACCTACGAGTATAGCAAGCAGACTATGCGCGGCAAGAGCGAACTCACGCTGAAGACCGACGGCGCTCAGTCGAATGGTACAGGCGGACTGGAGAAGGAGTATATCACTCAGTGGAGCTATGGTGTCGGCGAAACAATGACGCTGCTCGTGCCAAACGCTCGTGGTGGTGCATCCGTCCCTCTTTCCGAGAATCCTACAGCAATGAAGAAGGCTGATCCGACCTATGCTCAGTATGGCATCTACGGTCAGCTGACCCAATATTTCGGCGATCAGCCCATGACGTCTGGTCCTGTCTATGTCGGTGCCTTTGTTCTGGCTCTCTTCATCCTTGGCTGCTTCGTGGTTAAGGGACCGATGAAGTGGGCTTTGCTTGGCGCAACCATCTTCTCGATTGTCCTCTCATGGGGAAAGAACTTCATGCCAGTGACCGACTTCTTCATCGACTATGTGCCGATGTACAACAAGTTCCGTGCAGTCTCTTCAATACTTGTCATCGCTGAGTTTACCATTCCTCTTCTTGCCATCATGGCGTTGAAGGAGATCATTGACCATCCCGAGGTGTTGAAGGTGGAGAAGCGCGGTGTGATTGTCAGCATGGTGCTTACTCTCGGCGTGGCGTTTGCCGTCTATGTGGCTCCGTCGGTGTTTGTGCCCTCTTATGTTCCTGCTCAGGAGATGTCGGCGCTTCAAAGTGGACTTCCTGCAGAGCATGTTGCTCCGCTCGTAAGAAGTCTGCGCGAGATGCGTCAGGCTATGGTTACTGCCGACGCCCTCACAAGCGTTGCAGTACTTTGTGCCGGCTTTGTGCTCCTTTTCGCGTATGGCCGTGGCAAGTTGAAGGCTGTCCCGTTCATCGTTCTCCTTATTATTATATGTGGAGCTGACATGTGGAGAGTGAACAAGCGCTACCTTTACGACGATATGTTCGTCACACAGTCACAGGGAACCTCGTCATTCAATCCGACCTCTACCGACGAGTTTATCCTCCAGGATAAATCGCTCGATTACCGTGTGCTCAACTTTGCCGGAAGCACCTTCAACGAGAACAATACCTCGTACCATCATAAGAGTATCGGAGGTTACCATGCCGCTAAGCTTCAGCGCTATCAGGATATGATTGATTGCCATATATCCGGCGAGATGCGTGCACTCTACAATGACATCATTGTCAACAATGGCGTTATGGATAGCATAGATGGTGGAAGGTATCGTGTGCTCAATATGCTCAATACTAAGTATGTCATCTTCCCTGCTGGCAGAAATGGTGAAACCATTCCGTTGGAGAACCCCTTCGCTTATGGCAATGCGTGGTTCGTTGGCAACGTGAAGTATGTCGACAATGCCAACGACGAGATTAAGTATGTCGGTGAGGTGGATACCCGTGCGACAGCTGTCGTCGACAAGCGTTTCAGCAGCATCATTGGTGAGAAGCCGAAGTGTGGGGTAGAGGGCAGCAGCATCAAACTGACCGACTACGCTCCGAACCATTTGGTCTACGAGGCCGACGCTGCGACCGACGGTGTCGTGGTCTTCTCTGAGATCTACTATCCCGGATGGGAGGCAACGGTCGACGGCAAGAGTGTAGAGTTGGCGCGTGCCAACTATATCCTCCGAGCCCTTCCGCTGGCTGCTGGCCATCACAAGATAGAGATGAGCTTCGAGCCGAAGAGCATCGTCGTGACCGACGGCATAGCCTATGCAGCCTATGTGGTTCTGATTATCGGTGCGGTAGTGCTGATTGTCAGAGCAAGAAAGAAATAGAAAAAGTCACCATCCGATGCGCCTTTGGCGCATTGGATGGTGACTCCAGATAAACAAAAAAGGCGTTGTCCCCGTAGGAACAGCGCCTTTTTAAATTTTTCGCAAAACCTTTTAGATTACTTACGCAATCCGAGAGTTTTGAT
>CAZKNB010000058.1:5890-8430 GCA_964554075.1 uncultured Bacteroides sp. | reverse complement strand
AGCTCGAGGGTATGAAGGAGAACGTTATCTGCGGTCACCTTATCCCTGCCGGAACTGGTCAGCGTGAGTTCGACAAGATTATCGTTGGCTCGAAAGAGGAATACGATCGCATCTTGGCAAACAAGAAGAATGTGCTCGACTACAGCGAGGTTGAATAATCCCTAAGGATTCTAAAATAAAGATAGCCCGCCTACGGATTCGCTCCGATAGGCGGGCTTTTTTTATCTCAGTTCAAATAAAATACATATATTTGCGCCATCCATAGCAATATGGGTTAACCGCATATAATTATGAAGATTTTAAACAGACTATCTATTCTCCTTTTGATGGCGCTGACGGCAGCGGCATGCTCCAAGGACGAAGAGAACGAGATGGCTTCACAGACGCCTATCACGTTCATCCCTTCCATTGCTTCTGACAGCAGAAGTGCCATGGAGGCTGGTTTCGAGGATGGCGATCAGATTGGTCTCTATCTCTACAACGGTGCGCTGAGCAACGTCTACACTTCAGGCGTGTGGAAATCTAACCAAAGACTCTCACTAGAATCGAACAACTGGAGCAGCGCCGACGTGCTCTACTGGCAGGACGTCCCCTACTCCAAGCTTTCATGCATCGCCTACTATCCATTTACCTATACCGACAACAGCAACAACCTGACGTCGGTCACATTCACCAGCTCGACCGACCAGAGCACACTCTCTGCGCTCCGAACAAACGACTTCCTCTGGACGAAGGTCGACTCGGTCAACTATAAAGCCCACGCAAATGGTATTCCATTGAAGATGAAACATCTCATGAGCAAGGTGAAGGTGAACTTCACCAACTTCCCCAACGGAATCAGCGACTGCCGCATACGTAATGTCGTCTGCAGCGGAACGATTGACATCCTCAACGGAAGCGCGAAGAGCTTAAGCTCTGCTACAGGGAAGAACGTGATAATGTATGTCAACGAGGCTATGACAACGGCCGAAGTCGTTGTGCTGCCACAGGCCTTCGCGGCAGGTTCACTGATAACGTTCGTTAGTGGTGAGAAGGGATATGTCTACACGCTCAACGAGGCTCTCACACTTGAGAGCGGCAGCGAGTACACCATTAACCTTGATGGTTCAACACTTTAATCTGTCTCAGTTATGAAAAGAAATATCTATTTTTCAGTCATCTGCCTGCTTCTGACATGCCTCTTCGCTGCATGTTCGGGCGAGGATTCGCCGAAACAGAGCATCCTGTTCAGCATCAACAATATCAACGTGAATGCTGTCAACAACCAGTCGGGAAGCAACACCAGCCTCACCGTCGGCGATACTCTGGGAGTCTTCCTTGAGGGACCGGCTTCAGAAAAGGCTACTACCAACACCGACCTGCTTCTAAATAGCTACGTGGCCTACACCAGCAGTGGATGGACAATGCAGCAGGCACTCACCTTCAATGAGAGCCAGACAGGTGGCAATATGAATCTTTGTGTCTACTATCCATACAACAGCAGTTACGACAGCAAGAGCGTACGATTCACTGTAAATGCTGACCAGAACATCGACTCTTCGCTGAAAAGTTCTGACTTTCTCTTTAGCACGCAGGAATGCACCATCGGAACAAACCCGACGATTTCACTGAACCACCTGATGACACGCATCGTGGTGAACATAGAGTATGCATCGTCGGACATCAAACCATATAGCAGCGTACGATTCAAAGCGCGCCCCACATGCAACATCAGTCTGGTGAACGGAAGCGTAATGGCTGAGAGCTCATATACTGTCATTGAAGGCAACACCTCACAGAACGCATCATCAGCGACAAGCCAGCAGGTTGTCTTCATCATTCCACCACAGACGCTCACCAGCAACACGCCGATTGAATTCGTCTATGACAACAAGAGCTTCACGACAAAGATTAGCCAGGTCGTTGAGGGTGGCAATCAGTACACGCTCAACTATACCAGCTACGGCGAAGACAACATCACCTACAACGGCATTGAGGTCGAGGCGTGGAACCAGGTTACTGTCAGCCAGGGCTCACTCAGCAGCGATGACAACTACGGTCCCGACTACGTGACGGGCGACGTCATTGTCTACCAGAAGACACGCGACGAGAAGCCGGTTACAATAGTCGTTACAGGCGACGGCTACACAGCCGACGACATGGCCAGAGGCGGCAAGTTTGAGGCGGATGCACGCGAAGCACTCGACATGTACTTCAGCGTTGAGCCATACAAGACCTACAAGTCATACTTCAATGTCTACATCATCCCTGCAGTATCCAACGAATCGGGCGCCACAAACACCAGTACCGGCGTTACGCGCGACACATACTTCGGAGCGAAATGGGGTGACGACTACAGCGACATGAATGTCAGCAGCCCGACAAAGCTGTTCACCTTCGTGCAGACCTACTGCCCGGACATCAATCAGGGCAAGACCACGGTTGACAACACAGGAATCTATATCCTCGTCAACGAACAGCGCTACGGAGGAATAACGTCAAGCTATTCCAACGGCCGCAACTACGCCATCATCCCGACTATGAGCGGAAACTTCAGATGG
>CAZKNB010000058.1:0-5790 GCA_964554075.1 uncultured Bacteroides sp. | reverse complement strand
TTCCAACGGCCGCAACTACGCCATCATCCCGACTATGAGCGGAAACTTCAGATGGGCGTCGGACGATCCGGAGAATCAATACTACGTAGGCAACTGGACCAACACATTCATGCACGAATGTGGCGGACACGCTTTCGGACGCCTGAGCGACGAATACTCATACGCCGAAAACGGCACGTATCCATACCAAACGGTAAGCGGACATAACTGGCCTGTTCCATTCGGACTGAACCTGACCACCGACTACAACAATACCAATGGAACAGTCTACTGGAAGGGGTATCTCAACAACAGCAAGTACCCACGTGTAGGATTCTACGAAGGTGGTTATGGATACCCGAAAGGTATTTGGCGTTCGGAGGTTATCAGCGGAATGTGTGACAACCGCCCATACTTCAACCTCATCTCGCGCCAGCTCATCGTGGAGCGTATCATGAAGATTGCCGGAGAGACATTCTCGCTCGAGGACTTCCTGAAGAAGGATGTCAACATCGACCCGGTTCGCGACAAGAACACAAGCTCTGCGCAACGTCAGGAGGACATCAACTACGTTGAGAAGATCTATCCGCCGCTGCCTTCACCGCGTATGATTGAGTAACATCCATTTATTATACCATGAGAAAAACACTACTGACACTTATTATCGCCGCCATCGGCCTGAGCCTCCGGGCTCAGAAGCTGGTGAGCGTAGGCGAAGGATTCAGCAAGACCTCCGTCAACACTGCCATCTTCCGCACCAATTCGCTCGTCACGGCTGGCGACAAACAATATATCTCCTACTACGACGCCGACGGCCATGTGGTCGTCGGCCGTCGTAATTCGGGCAGCGAACGCTGGACGCTGCAACGCACTCAGTACAGCGGCAACGTCGGCGACGCCCACAATGTCATCAGCCTTATGGTCGACGGCGATGGCTTTCTCCATCTCTCTTTTGATCATCACGGCAATCCCCTACGCTACTGCCGCAGCATAGCGCCCGATTCACTCTCTTTCGGTCCGCTTGAGCCTATGACCGGACGCGACGAAGAGGATGTCACCTACCCCGAATTCTATCGTCTGGCCAACGGCAATCTGCTTTTTGTATACCGTTCCGGTGCCTCCGGACGTGGTAACATGGTGATGAACCGCTACGACGTGAAGAGCCGACGCTGGGAGCGACTACAAGATGTGCTCATCGACGGCGAGAACCAGCGAAACGCCTATTGGCAGCTCTATGTGGATGCACAGGGTACTATCCACCTTTCGTGGGTCTGGCGTGAGACCTGGATGGTCGAGACAAACCATGACCTCTGCTACGCGCGCTCACGCGACGGCGGACTGACATGGGAGCGAAGCGACGGAACGCCCTACTCCATGCCTATCCGCGCCGACAACGCTGAATATGCCTGCCACATTCCTCAGGACTCAGAGCTAATCAATCAGACCAGCATGAGCGCCGACGACGAGGGGCATCCCTACATTGCTACATACTGGCGCGAAGCCGGGAGCGACGTGCCGCAATATCGTATCGTCTGGAACGACGGCAGCGCATGGCACGCAGAGCAAGTATCCAGCCGCACGACTCCATTTACCCTGAAGGGCGGCGGCACGAAGATGATTCCTATCTCGCGTCCACGACTGGTGACAGCGGACGGAGAAGTGATTTATATCGTTCGCGACGCTGAACAAGAATCACGCGCGGCCATGTACACCACCAAGCATATCGGCTCCGGGAAATGGAAGATGCGCACTCTGACCGACTTCAGTCTGGATGCGTGGGAGCCAACCATAGATACAGAGCTCTGGAAACAGCATCACCAGCTCAACATATTCGTCCAGACAACACATCAGGGCGACGGAGAGCAGAGCGTTGAAGCCGAACCGACAACAGTCTACGTGCTGGAGATGGAGCCCGAAGCACAGCAAGTTCGCCAACTCATCGATCTTGTGAACCGCCACTGGCAAGAGAACAATCCGGCAGAGGTACGCTCCTTCTGGGACAACGCAGCATACCACACGGGCAACATGGAGGCATATCGCCTCACAGGCAACGAAGACTATCTGAACTACTCACTGAGATGGGCTGAGCACAACGAATGGAAGGGCGCAAAGAGCGACGACAAGAGCAGCTGGCGAATGACATACGGCGAGAGCGACGACTACGTGCTCTTCGGCGACTATCAGATATGCTTTCAGACCTACGTAGACCTCTACAACATCCTTCCCGACGAGAAGCGCATTGCCCGCGCACGCGAAGTGATGGAGTATGAGATGAGTACTCCGCGCCACGACTACTGGTGGTGGAGCGACGGTCTCTACATGGTGATGCCTGTGATGACAAAACTCTACCGCGTCACAGGCAACACGCTCTACCTCGACAAGCTCTACGAATACATCAGTTACTCTGACAGCATCATGTTCGATGCCGACGAGAATCTCTACTATCGCGATGCAAAATATGTCTACCCTGCCCACAAGACCAACAGCGGGAAGAAGGATTTCTGGGCGAGAGGTGACGGATGGGTGGTTGCCGGACTGGCGAAGGTGCTTCAGGACCTGCCAAGAAGCTACGCTCACTACGACTTCTTTGCCGATAAGTTCCGCGCGATGTGCAGGGCTGTCGCTGCCATTCAGCAGCCGGAGGGCTACTGGACTCGCAGTATGATGGACCCCGAACAGGCCCCCGGAGCGGAGACAAGCGGCACCGCATTCTTCGCCTACGGCATCATTTGGGGAATAAACAATGGTTACCTTGACGAAGCCACATATATGCCGACATTCCAGAGGGCGTGGCGCTACTTGTCAAAGCAAGCCGTACAGAAGGATGGTACTGTTGGTTACGTGCAGCCAATTGGTGAGCGTGCCATTCCAGGCCAGGTGGTTGATGCCAACTCCACGGCTAACTTCGGTGTAGGCGCCTTCCTGCTGGCTGCCTGCGAATATGTAAGGTATCTGGAGGCTAAATCTTCTTCTTTACCCCCAGCAAAGTGACTTCGTAGATAAGAGGTTCGTCGGGAGCTATAAGATCCTTTATGCCGGCGTGACCGTAGCCGAGAGCTGAAGGGATGTAGAGATTGTACTTCGAACCGACGGGCATAAGGCCTACGCCCTCGCAGAAGCCCTTGATGGTGCCCTTCAGCGAGAACTCCTCACACTCGTTTTCCCAGAACAGGGAGCCGTCGGCATGCAGTCCGCGATAACCAATCACGATGGTGTCCTCCTCTGCCGCTCTCTCTCCGTCGCCCTGACTGACGACAACGTACCTAAGTCCGCTTCCACTCCTCTTGACGCCGGGGAGGGCATCAATGGAGTCCATCAGCGCCTTGTCGGCTGCAGAGTATGTGAGTGTATCAACGATGGCGTCGCTCTCCTGAGCCGGAGCCGCCTTTCTGTTGTTGCACGACGTCAGCCCGGCAAGGCCAATCATCAGGCAGTAGATAAAATAGCGTTTCATCTCTTCTTAGAATATTGTTTTATGCAATGCGAACATCTTGTCGCTTTAGTGAATCTGACTAATATCTCTTGTAAAGTACCCGCATGGAGTTGCCTACGGCAAGGAGCGCCACACCTACATCGGCAAATACTGCCGCCCAGAGTGAGGCAAAGCCGAGGGCTCCGGCTATCAGGATGATGACCTTCACGCTTATGGCACCGACAATGTTCTGACGAACCACAGAGGAGGTATACTTCCCGATGCGGACAGCCGTAGAAACGCGCGATGGCATATCGTTCTGAATAACCACATCGGCACTCTCTATCGCAGCGTCGCTGCCAAGTCCACCCATAGCGATTCCGACACTACTCATTGCCAACACAGGAGCATCGTTCATGCCATCGCCCACAAAGGCTACAGACTTGTGCTCGTCGTTCATAAGGTGAGTTATATAGGCAGCCTTGTCCTCCGGAAGGAGTTCAGCATGGGCGTACTTGATTCCCAGTTTATCGGCGAAATACTCCACAATGCGGCGTTTGTCGCCGGAAAGGAGATGAACCTCCTCAATGCCTTCGCTCTTCAGACTCTCTATAGCACTGACAGAATCTTCCTTCAGCATGTCGGAGAGGAAGAAGGCTCCGGCGTACTTGCCGTCTATGGCACAGAGGACGATTGTCGCCACACTGTCATCGAAAGAGCGTGGGAGTTCGACACTCTCCCTGGCCATCAGTCGCGCATTGCCTACGAGCAGGCGTCGTCCCTCAACAACGGCAGCAACACCGTGTCCGGGTATCTCATTCATCTCCGTGACAGTAAACTGCTGAGCTTCGCGACTTACGGCATACGCAACAACAGCCTGAGCGATTGGGTGAGTGCTCTTCGCCTCGACGCTCATCATCAGGCTGAGGAAGAGCTGCGGGTCGACCACATCGGCAATATCGGTCTCTGAGACCTCGAAGTTACCCTTGGTCAATGTTCCGGTCTTATCGAAGGCGATGGCATCAATCTTGGTGATGGCATCCAGATAATTACTGCCCTTGAAGAGGATTCCAAGCTTGGAAGCGGCACCTATGCCGGCGAAATAGCCGAGCGGCACACTGATGACCAGAGCGCACGGACAGGAGATGACGAGGAAGACAAGGCCGCGATAGAGCCAGTCGGAGAAGCTGTAGTCAAATGATACAACCTGAGCTGCAATGGCAGGCAAAAGCACGATGGCTGCGGCCAATGCTATAACTATAGGAGTATAGATGCGGGCGAACTTGCGGATGAAGAGTTCGGTCGGAGCCTTACGCTCGGCTGCATCCTTCACAAGCGAGAGTATGCGTGCCAATGTACTCTGGTCGTACGGGCGCGTCACCTTGACGCGGATGCTGCGGTCGCTGACTATCATTCCCGCCAACACCTGTCCACCCTCAAGGATGGTACGCGGCATGCTCTCTCCGGTGAGTGCAGAGGTGTCGAACGATGCCTCCGCAGTGATTAAATCGCCATCGAGCGGCACACGTTCGCCCGGCTTAAGTTCGATGACCTCACCGACAGACACATCCTGTGGAGCGACCTCGGTCAAGACACCGTCACGCAATACGGAAGTCCGCTCGGGGCGAACATCAAGGAGGTTACTGATGTTGCGCGAGGCGCGGTCCACAGCACCATCCTGCAACATCTCACCGACAGTGTAGAAGAGCATGACTGCCACAGCCTCGGGATACTCTCCAATAAGGAAAGCGCCGACAGCAGCAATCGCCATTAAAGTAAATTCGCTGAAGATTTCGCCCTCACGAATCTCGGAATAGGCCTCCTTGAAGACTGGGATTCCGACGGGGAGGAAGGCGACAAGATAATAGATAAGAGAGAATGTGTTCGAGGCAAAGAGGAGTGAATAGTTTTCAAGAACTACACCAAGAATCAGCAGAACAGCCGATATCACTGGTAACACCCACTGGCCATGTTCGTGGTCATGATCATCTCCGTGGCCATGTTCATGGTCACTCTTCTTGCACTGGCAACTGCCACACGTTTTGTCTGAAGTACTCATTTCGATCTATACTTTGCTGAGCTTTTCATATCTGCGTCCACACACAGGAAAGCTGGACGTACATACACTCTCTGTTAACGGCTGTAAAAGTATCGAATTAATACCGCTTATCAAAACAGAGCGGGGAGAAATTCATTCCAAATCCCAGATATACCCAGTTGTAGGTATGAAGTATGGGCATAAAAAAAGGATGCCCCTTTGGTAAGAGCATCCTTCTTTTTATTAGGTAAAGTATATTATTCAGCAGACTCAGCAGCAGCCTCCTCAGCGGCAGGAGCTGCAGTTTCAGCTGCAACATTCTTCTTAGAACGGCGAGTACGAGTTGACTTCTTAGCAGCTT
>CAZKNB010000057.1:0-8466 GCA_964554075.1 uncultured Bacteroides sp. | reverse complement strand
CAATATGTGTTCCTTAATATTTTATTTGGCGTAAAGATAATGTTTATTTTTGAGAATCCGCACTATCTGTTGAACAACTCGAAGGTAAATTTACAACCGACCTCGCTGTACTTCCAGTTCTCCATACCCACGAAGACACCAAAGTCGAAGATGTGGGTGCCTATGCCGTAGCCCAGCTCCATGTAGGGCTTCAGGTGAGGCATCGCCACCGCACCGGCGTATATACGCTCGTTCTGCACCAGTCGCGTCAGGCGATTGGCGTGGCGAAGCAGGATGAATGGACTCTCGTAGGTCACGTTCGCCCTCACATAGCTGCGCGAAGAGTTGTACCAGCGCCGGTCAAGAAGCTGGAACACTCCACCGATATCGTCGTTCCAACCCATCGGCAAGTTGCTGCGCGAGAAGTTGACGAAATCCACGAAGTAGGTATCCTTCTGCTGAGTGAAGAAGCCGAAGCCGAAGCGATAGAAGAAGCTGCGCATAAGCTCCAGGTTCAGATGGTGCTGCACGTCGAACTCCACCTTCTCATACTCTCCCGTGCTTCCCATCACACCCTTCAATCCACGCTCATAGTCGATGGAGAAGGTCGGGAAGTCCGACTTCATGTTCACCTTTCGATGACCATCCATGTAGTAACGCATGAAGGGAGTCCACGTCAGCCTCAGGTGGGGCGCAAAGCTCACGTAGGTGCTGCGCACGCGCTCCACATACTCCGCTGGCATGATGTCGCCCACCTCCATCTCCGTCAGCCTCACCTTGTTGACAGGCGTACGGCGGTGGATGGAGACACCCGCGGCGAGCTCCAGTCCGTTGGTCAGCTCTATAGTATGCTTCAGCGAGAAGTAGAGGTCATAGAAATAGTTAAGTTGCAGCGCATCGAAGTTGAAGATGCTGTCAGGCATCGACTTCAGGTCGCTCAGCGCCTCACTACTATATATACGGTTACCATTGCCGACATTGATCTGCACCGTACCCATGCGCTCCGGCCAGTAGTTCATCTCAGAGTTGATGGCCCAGTAGAACTCATGTCGGGTGAAGTTGTAACCTATGCTCGGTGCAATCTTCAGCAGACGGTCGTGGGAGTAGCGGCGGTTGAACTTAAACTTCTGCTTCCACGAGACACCGTTGCTCTTGCTGTAACTGATAAGGAACGGATTGATGATAGGCGAGCTCTTCACGTAGCCGAACGACGAGAGATTGATGTTGATGTCGCTCACCAGGAACTCACCCATCTGACCGAAGAGGATGCGGTTGTGGTGTCTCACCGTCTCGGCCGACGCCGTGTCGCGCCGTGCGGCATTCATCTGGTAGAGGCGCTGCTCATCCTCGGTCAGCGCCACGGGGCGAATCGACTCGAAGTAGGCACTGTCTCGGCGCGTGGCGTTGGTGTCACACTTCAGCGAGTAGGAGCTGGTCAGGTTCAGCCGGTCCGGCTCCTTCATGTGCGCCACCCGCTCCTTCAGCTCAATCTCGCTGTAGTCCATATTCGTCAGATAGTGACACTCCACCACGTTTCCCAGGAATCGGAAACGCGCATGGAAGTCGTAGTTCACGGGCAGGAACTCACTCTCCTCGCCCACGTCGCCCATCGAAATCAGGTTATCAATCGTGAAGAGCTCATTATGTCCCGAGAAGCGAACCTCCCTGACGCTCCACACCTCCGAGCTCACAATCATGTAGCCCCCGACGAGCTGGTCGCTCCTCGTCTTGGGAATGAAGCGCAGCTTATAGTCCACGTGGCGGTCTCTCGGCATCACCGTATCCACCACGAAACGATAGTATCGCCTCGCATTCTGCGCCAGCGGAGAGAGAATCTTGCCGCCTAGCAGCGTAGAAGAGTAGATATTGACATGGAAATACTCGCACATCGTGGCCTGGAACTTACCCTCGTTGGTCGTTCCCGTGGCAGCCGTGACCTTCTGGTCATAGATATTCGGAGCGGTGTAGTGCAGGTCGCTGTACGACTCAACCAGATACTCGTCCACTCCCCTCTTCATCTTGAACATCTGAGGGATGTAGCGGAACATGAAATTCTTCTTGGTGATGTTGAGACGTCCCTTCATATAGAGCTTGGCACGATAGTCGTGGACCAGGTTGGCGTAGGTCGGCGCGAAGAAGATACACCTCTCCACCACCGAGTCGGCCAGCAGGACCTCCGGTCGCGTTCCCTCAACATCGGCAGCCCTAAGGACACCACCGAAGAGAAGCAGGAAAAGGAACAATATGTACAGATGTTTCCCCAATCAGATTGTAAGAGCATGTTAATAACGGAGCAAATATAGTTAAAACATAAATAGATAGACCACTTATCCCCCATTTTTTGCTTTAAAAGAAAAACTTCGTACATTTGTCGGAGAAACCATAGAAAAGAGAAGACAGGAACAAAGATGGAAAAGTTTGAAGTAAACATACTTGGATGCGGGTCAGCCTCGCCGACCACACGCCACTACCCCACCTCGCAGGTGGTCAACATGCGCGACAAGCTCTACATGATAGACTGTGGCGAAGGCAGCCAGCTTCAGATGCGCCGTTCGCGTCTGAAGTTCTCGCGTCTCAACCATATCTTCATCTCCCACCTCCACGGCGACCACTGCTTCGGACTGATGGGACTCATCTCCACCTTCTCGCTCCTGGGGCGCACCGCCGAGCTCCACATCCACTCTCCCCGCGGCCTCGAGGCCCTGCTGCGTCCGCAGCTCGACTTCTTCTGCAACGGGATGAGCTATCAGGTCATCTTCCATGAGTTCGACACCCGCGTCCCGACCCTTATCCATGAAGACCGCACCACCACGGTGACCACCATTCCACTGCGCCACCGCATCCCCTGCTGCGGCTTCATCTTCGCCGAGAAGCGAGGCTTGAACCACATCATCCGCGAGATGACCGACCGCTACTCCGTGCCCCTCTACGAGCTCAACCGCCTGAAGAAGGGCGCCGACTATGTCACCCCCGAGGGCGAAGTCATCCCCAACAGTGTGCTGACCATCCCCGCTGCCGAGCCGCGCCGCTACGCCTACTGCTCCGACACCATCTACAACGAGGCCATCATCCCACAGATAGAGGGCGTCGACCTCCTCTTCCACGAGGCCACCTTTGCCGACAGCGAGCTTCCGCGTGCCCGCGAGACCTTCCATACCACAGCCCGCCAGGCAGCCACCATAGCCCAGCGGGCAGGTGTTCGCCAGCTTGTCGTAGGCCACTTCTCCGCCCGCTACGAGGACGAGAGTCCACTAATAGAAGAGGCCCGCACAGTGTTTCCTAACACCCTGCAGGCCTATGAAAATCTTCGTATAAAGTTATAACGCTCCTGTTTCTTTCACCGGTGGAGAGTCTCAGACGTAATGTCTCTCTCCAAAGATCGAGCTACCGACGCGCACCATTGTGCTGCCAGCCTCGATGGCCAGACGATAGTCGTGCGACATGCCCATCGACAGCTCACGGAAGCCCTCCTCGTCGGCGAACCAGCGGCTCTTCACCGTGTCGAACAGACGCTTGACGCTGCGGAACTCCTCGCCCACCTGCGCCATGTCGTCGGTATTGCTCGCCATAGTCATCAATCCGCAGATCTCAACATTCTTCAGCTCCCTCCATTCGCCGCTCTCCAGCATCGCCAGACACTCCTCGGGAGCAAAGCCGAACTTCGTCTCCTCGCGTGCAATGTGGATCTGCAGCAGGCACTTAATCCTGCGACCAGCGCGGGCAGCCTGACGGTCCACCTCGGTCAGCAGGCGCAGGGAGTCTATGGCGTGAATCATCGTCACGTAGGGAGCGATGTATTTCACCTTGTTAGTCTGCAGATGGCCGATGAAGTGCCACTCGATGTCCTCAGGCAACGCCTCATGCTTAGCCGTCATCTCCTGCACCTTATTCTCTCCGAACAGGCGCTGTCCAGCTCCGTAAGCCTCCTCTATCATCTCCTTCGGATGATACTTGGAGACGGCAATCAGCCGGACCCCCTCGGGAAGCCCGGCTGCTATACGCCTTATGTTGTCAGCTACGCTCATCATCGTTTCATCAAGTTGAATCTCCGCGCGTTAACCCTGTTTCTCCACGAACTCAGGTTTGTCGTCCGGACCCGCAGTGTATGGATAGACATCCATGATAGCAGTCTCGGCCACAGAAGAGATCTGATAGTCAGCCATAGTGCCCTTCATGCCCTCGTCCAGCTTCTTCACCGCATCGCGCAGGTCGGCAGCCTGAACCAGTACGTAGGTAGACGACTTCTTCTCCGCGCCACTCTTCTCGTCGAGAGTGATGAAGACCAGTTTCACCTTGAACCAGCGGTCTGCAGCCTCTTCGTCGCTGCTGAAGAGCTCGCTGTAGTTAGCGCGTTTAATATCCGATACGGTAAACTCGCCGGAGATGTAGGGAGTCATCTCCTCGATGATGCGAGCCTCAGCCTCAGTAAAGCTGAGAGCGTCCACGAGGTAGGGTTCAGCCACCTTCTTGTTCATACCGTTCTCCATTGTCTTCTCGTAACGGATTTTACATTCAAACCAAGTATGCATTGCCATAATCTATATCTTTTTTTTGTTATTCGGACCACAAAGATAGCTCATAAAAATGAGAAAGCTGTCGCTACTCATCATTTTTTACACATCTTATGGAGTAGCCCGTCAGCGTCGTAGGAGTCTCCCACTGCCATTCAGCAGTGCCTGTCGAGAATCTTACAGCGGACTTCCAGACCGCCTCTCCGCCATAGTCCATCGCCCAGAAGATAGAGGCCTCGCTCACCAGGGTATGCGTTCCCGCCCCGTTCTCCTCGGTATATGCGCCGATGGGCAAAGCGCGGAAGTCAGTAAGGTCCTCCACCGCCTCTCCCCAGCTGTCGGGCGACTTCAGCAGCGAGGCATCATTCCTGACGTAGGCCTTCAGTACGGCCCAGTCGGCATAGGTAGGGACATGAAATGTGTAGGGCGCCAGCTTCTCGTTCAGCAGGATACTCTTATTATAATAGTAGTTGCAGTCGTCGTCGAGATAGTATCCCGCGGTAGCGCTTGACGCCGTCGACTTCGTCTTCTTCGTGATGCTCTTGCCATCCCTGTAGACAAAGGCGCGCAGGTTCTCCGTCATCCAGTATTGCGTGCCAATCTTGACCAGCGGATAGTAGTCGGTAATAGAGCCGTTGCGGGCATCGATAAGCTCCTTGCCAAAGATGGCCACACTGGCCGGATTCTTCAGTTTGTCGAGGCTCATCGTGCCATCCTCAGTGAAGTATATGGTGTGCGCCGGCTTGTGTTCTCCGCCGCCGTAGGTGAATGTGTTCGTCACGCGGTCCCAGACAATCTTTCCGCCATTATTATAGTCTTCCACGCCAATCTTATAGAGCAGGGTGCCGTCGGTCAGGTCTGGCTCGCGGTCACGATAGGGATAGGCCACCACCGCCTGCACCTTCATATCGTTGTTGTAGAGCAGTTCGCGGCAGAGGTCATAGACAGCCACGTTGTCCAGGTAGACGGTAAATATCGGATACTTGTCGAAGTCCTGATAGTTCACTCCGATGTTGTTATACTCGATGTAGTCGCGCGCCTTGGTCTGGTAGGTGCCGCCATACTTCCAGTCGCTGATTGCGATATGCGCTCCATACTCCTCTTGGGGCGCCTTTGAGAGGTTGATCTCCACGTTGAGCGACTTTCCGCTCTCCATCAGTACATCCTCGCCGAGCGAGACGCCGTAGGTCTTTCCATCGGCAACCATGGATATAATCTTCAGGTTTGAGCTTACGGTTTGCGGCACCACCACAGCCTTCTTTCCCACCAGCGTATTGCCGCTGATGCCCCATTCGCCATAGGGAGTGATGCTCTTCATGTCGCCGAGGTCGGAGAAGTCGCCGGTGTTGATGTTGTAGGTGGCAGAGGCGTAGAGGTTGTCAAGCCTTATCTGCGGATCCATCTTCAGCACATCCTCTATATTGGTGCCCTCGCTGACGGTGATGATGAAGTTCAGGCGGGTGAGACGGTGCTCATAGTCCAGGTTCAGGGTCGCGGAAGAGGGAGTCACGTTGGAGGCCGACGCCGTCATGAAGTCAGACTGATTGTAGCCCACATCGCTCGTCTGGTCAGCGTTGACGTCCACATCAATCTCATAGCTGTTATCCTTCAGTCCCTCCGACTGATAGGGGTAGTATGAGAAGACGTTGCAGCTACTTTCGCCCGAATAGCATCCGCCGTCGCCGTCGTCCACGAAGCCCGTGCTGACAGCCACGTAGCGTTCGTTGCTGACATAGCGTTTCTTATTCATGGTCGTCGAGGCGAGAGCGACATAGAGCCCCACGCTCTCCTCTTCGCTGTTGTTCACATCGTAGATCTGGTCGTGAAGGGTGTACGAAGTAATCCTTATAGGGATACTGCTGTCCGAGAGATTAGCATCCGAGCCGTCAATAGCGCTGACGCACGCCGTAGTTGCCAAGAGGAGCATGCATAGCCATGTTCCAGCCCACAATCTGATTGTTTTGCTACTATCCATTTTACTAAAGTTTTGTTTATGCTAACTGGTAAAGGTTAATTTTCGGTAAAATTATAAATCGGATTCATAATAACCAAACATTCAGCAAGAAAAAAAGTGAGATAAAAAAACGATTAAATACTTTGAGTTTTAGTTGGAAAGGGATATTTTTACAAATAATTTTAAATCAAAACCATTTAAAAGCACAAAGCTATGACGGATAAGTACATTAATCCTCTAACCGACACCGGATTTAAGCTGATATTCGGGACACCAGAGCACAAGCTCTTGCTAATTGACTTCTTGAACTGTCTACTGAAAGGTGAAAGAGTCATCGAAGACATTGAATATAGGGACAAGGAGCAAATTAACGATGTTAAGGATGGACGGGAAATCATCTTCGACATATTCTGTAAGACAAATACAGGCGAGTATGTTATCGTGGAGATGCAAAAACAGCGACAGATTAATTTTGTCGAGCGAACTATTTATTATGCATCGCGTGCCATCTATAGACAAGGTAAAAAAGGACCATGGAATTACGACATTAAAGCCGTATATTGTGTTGCCTTTATGAACTTTAAAAACGAGCTATTTGGCGACAAACTTTGCACTAGCGCAAGGTTGTCCATCGACGGGAATGGCAAACAATTGTCACCAGTGCTTCGTTTCTTCTACATACAGTTGCCTCTAGCAAAAGAGGACAATTCGAATTACGTGACGTCTTTAGAAAGTTGGACATATATATTAAACAACAATATGGAAGCACTTAGACAGCCGAGATACTCGGAAAACAAAGTATTTGACTACTTGAAAGAGGTGACTGATGTCGCATCGCTTTCGCTAGAAGATAGAGAAAAATACGAAAGGGATTTGAATCGCTACTGGGATGCATGCGCCTTAGATGAGACATATGATATTATCGTGAAGCGTGCTGAAAACGCAGAAAAAAAACTAAAGGAAGCGGAGGAAGTTAATAGGAAGGCGGAAGAAGCTAAAAGGAAGGCGGAAGAAGAGAAACTTGGCAGTGCTAAGAAATTAAAGGAGCTGGGAGTTCCTTGCGATATAATATCTCAGGGTACCGGATTACCTGTAGAAGAAATTGAAAAGCTCTAAATCTGCCATTAAACTATCTACAAAAACATTCAACATTGATCATGAAAAACCTTATAGTGGCTTTGGCTCTGATGGGAGCCGCATGCACGGAATGCATGGCACAGGAGGTGGCTCCACAGCCACAGAGAGTTGACACAGTTTGTTGCAGAAGCATGGTGAGACACCCATGGGCGGGAAAGCGCGTGGGCTACATCGGCGACTCCATCACCGACCCAAACTGCTACGGCAACGAGATTAAGAAATATTGGTCGTTCCTCGAGGAGTGGCTGGGCATCACGCCCTACGTCTACGGCATCAGCGGCCGACAGTGGAACGACGCAGCCCGTCAGGCTGAACAGCTGAAGAGTGAGCATGGCGACGAGGTGGATGGCATCATCGTCTTCCTCGGCACCAACGACTTCAACAGCGGTGTGCCCGTCGGCGAGTTCTACACCGAGAGCGAAGAGGAGGTAATGGCTGCACGCGGCCAGATGAAGAAACTGGTGACCAGAAAGAAGCGCACACTGGTGATGGACGACTCCACCCTTAAGGGTCGCATCAACATCGGCATGGCCAAACTGAAGAGCCTCTACCCCGACAAGCAGATTGTGCTGCTCACTCCGCTCCATCGCTCCATAGCTAACTTCGGCGATAAGAACGTGCAGCCCGACGAGCGCTACCAGAACTCTTGCGGCGAGTATATCGACGCCTACATCAATGCCGTCAAGGAGGCAGGCAATGTGTGGGGCGTTCCCGTGATCGACTTCAACGCAGTCAGCGGCATGAATCCGATGGTTGAGGAACAGCTGATCTACTTCCACGATGAATCGTTCGACCGTCTGCATCCCAATACCCGCGGCCAGGAGCGAATGGCACGCACACTGATGTACAGCCTGCTGTCGCTTCCGACATTCTAGTCGCTTCCGA
>CAZKNB010000056.1:0-8586 GCA_964554075.1 uncultured Bacteroides sp. | reverse complement strand
TTCGGGAAGCACGTCCCAGAGTGCCTCTCCGATTCCTACTATAAGTTCTTTCATGGATCAAAAATAGTCTTTTTATTTCGTTATTTCTTAATTTTAAATGTATAAAGCAAAAGATAGGCCGCACCGATTGCCATGACAGCCACGGCACCAATCTGTCCGCCGACGGCATCGCTGGCGAATCCCATAGCAAGCGGGAATATCGTTCCGCCGAAGAGACCCATAATCATCAGTCCCGAAACGGAGTTCTTCTGCTCGGGCGAGTTGTTGAGCGCCTGCGAGAAGATGATTGAGAAGACGTTGGAGTTGCCATAGCCAATCATCGCGATGCAGACGTAGAGCGCCATCTTGTCGGCGAGGAAGAGCAGGCCAATCATGGCGAGAAGCATCATCACAACGCTCACGGCGAAGAAGCTCTTCGAGGAGACGCGGCTCAGGATGAAGGCGCCCGAGAAGCTGCCTATCGTACGGAAGATGAAGTAGATGAAGGTGGCGAAGCTGGCGTCGGTCAAGAGCATTCCCTGACGCTCCATGAGCAGCTTAGGCGCTGTGGTGTTGGTGCCCACGTCGATGCCCACATGGCAGATGATGCCAAGGAAGCAGAGCAGGATGAAGGGGCGTCCCAGCAGGCGCAGACAGTCGGTCACGCTGGATGCCTTGTCCTGTGCCTCCTCCTCGATTGGCGTTGCGCCGAGCATCGAGATGGAGAGGATGCAGATTGTGGCGTAGATGGGGAAGAGCACTCTCCAGCCAAGTCCGAGCGTAGGCATCATCGTAGTGGCTCCCCAAGCGGCGATGATGGGTGCGAGGAATGAGGCAATGGCCTTGACAAACTGACCGAAGGTGAGCGTGGAGGCAAGCATTGAGGGTGCCATGAGGTTGCTCACGAGCGGGTTGAGCGAGGTCTGCATGATGGCGTTGCCGATGCCGAGAAGCGAGAATGCGATGAGCATCACCGTGAATCCGTCGCCAAAGATTGGGATGACGAGCGAGATGAGAGTGACGGCGAGGCTCACGAGCACCGTGCGCTTACGTCCGATGCGGTTCATCAGCAGTCCCGTCGGAACGGAGAAGATGAGGAACCAGAAGAAGACCAGCGACGGGAAGAGGTTGGCCTGAGAGTCGGTCAGGCTAAGCTCCTTCTGCACATAGTTGGAGGCTGTGCCGACAAGGTCGACGAAGCCCATTGCGAAGAAGCAGAGCATTACGGGGATTATCTGTATGATTGACGAGCTGCGCTTGTCTGTTGTTGTTACGTTCATGGCTGTTTACTTTTTGACGTTGATTGAATAGATGTCCAGTTTCGTTATCTTGGCTTTTCCTCCCTCCGACGAAACGGTGAGAGTGGTGTAGGGGGTCGTCGGGAAGACGAGGTTTGTCATGGCGAAGTGTCCCTCGCCGTCGAATGCCTCGAGTGAGCAACGATCCACATAGAGACGTAACGTTCCATCCTGTCGATTGTTTAGGGTGGGGGCTACGGTGGCCGTCGGGAAGTGCTTGCTGAACTTTGTCAGGCCGCTCTCCTGGCGGTCCATGACGAAGAGTCGCTTGCGTGTGTCGTAGTTCATCGTCACTCTCTCGCCCTTGTCGTTTGAGAGCTCGATGGTGAGGTCCTGCGTTCCGCGGAAGCTGTAGTCGAGATCTATCTCGCAGATGCCGTCGTTGGCTGTGGGGAGTGCGAAGGATGCACCCTCTGAGGTGGCTATCGCCGAGGCACTGCGCAGCGTGCAGGCTCCACGCATCTGGTCAATCTCCTTGGCAGGAAGCACGGAGAGATAGAGGTCGCCGTCCTGTGCGCGGAAGAGTTCGAGGTCGCGTGGCAGTGTGTTGGTGCTGCGGAACTGCATCGTAGGCACCTCGTTGGCGTACTGCCAGTTGCTCATCCATGCTATTGCCGTGTGGCGGTTGTCGGGCGCTCCGCTCCATGTGACTGCAGCGTAGTGGTCCTTGCCGTAGTCCATCCAGCGTGTCTCGTTGACAGCGTTGTCGCATGTGAACTTATGTCCGTCGAAGTCGCCCACGAAGTATTGTGTGGCGCTACCTCCGGCAGGTCCGCCGGGATTGATGTTGCAGATGAGCACCCACTTCGACTTGTTTGTTCCTCTGATGGGGAGTTTCACGAGGTCGGGGCATTCCCAAACGCCGTCCTGGCCGCCGTAGCCTCTGCCGAATGAACTCTCGAGGGTCCACTCCTTGAGGTCGGGCGATGAGTAGATCAGGATTTCGTGGGTAAGAGCACTGGCAAGCACAAGATTCCAGCGGCTGATTTCCTCGTTCCAGAACATGTTTGGGTCCCTTGCCTCGCGGGTCGTAGTAATGATTGGGTTGTCTGTGTATATAGTAAAGCTCTGACCATTATCGTTGCTGTGGGCGAGGCTCTGCACCTGACTTTCGCCTGCCGATGTGTAGATGGCAATCACGGCGTCGCGTCCGAAGCCTGCTGTGTTGTCGTGGTCGACGACAGCGCTGCCGCTGAAGACTGAGCCCAGTCCGTTGGGCATGATGGCGTTGGGCTGCTGCTCCCAGTTGATAAGGTCGCGGCTTGTGGAGTGTCCCCAAGTCATGTTCTGCCACTTCGATCCGTAGGGATTGTACTGGAAGTAGAGGTGCCATACACCATCTTTATAGAACATACCGTTGGGGTCGTTCATCCATCCGTAGAGTGGGGTGTGGTGGAAGGCGGGGCGATATTTCTCGCTGTTGGTGGTGTCGAAGGTGTCGCTCAGCTCAATCTTGTCCCAGCAGATGCGGTCGGTGGCCTCGCGTGAGTGGCGATGCTGTGGAGCCTCGGTGATTACGTTGAGCAGCACCTTTCCCTGCGACGTGTAGGGGGTGAGTTCGAGCGGAACGTAGTAGTCAATCTCCTCGTTGGCCAGGCGGGCGTAGAGGGTGAAGAGCGTCTTGCCGTCGACGATGATGTCAATCTTGTCGTCGTCGGCGTTCTCCTCTATCGGAAGAAGAATGTAGCGTGCGGGCGAGGATACGCGAATCATGGTGTTGGTCGCGCTGAGCTGGTAGACCTTGAGTCCGCCGTCGTCACTCTTTGCCATTGCCGGCGCCGTCATCATTACGAAGAGGGCAATCATTGCATTTCTGAAAAATCGTTTCATGGTTCTTATCTTTTTGTTTTTGTTATCGACCTGATTTCTTTTGTCTGCACAAATATAGCTCTATATGCAGTGCGAAGCATATAAGAATGGTGTCATAGAGTGGTAAATTTGTATCATTGCAACAAAAGTGATAGTCTATAAAACATGTGTCATACCGATACAACATATTGATAAAGAATATATATTTGCAGAAACAATCATTCAAGCAGTAACAAACATAACAAGGCGCAATAGGACCATGAAAAAACTTGGAAAATATCTTTGCCTCGCCGTCGCTCTGCTTTGTTGCATGGCGTGTCGGGAGAGGAAAACGGAGTATCGCATCGGAGTGTCGCAGTGTTGCACGGACGACTGGCGCGAGAAGATGAACGAGGAGATTCGTCGTGAGGCCATCTTCCACGACAATATCTCTGTGGAGATACGCTCCGGCGACGACAACAACGAGAAGCAGATTGCCGATATTCAATACTTCATAGACAAGAAGTTCGATGCCATCATTGCCTCGCCCATCGAGGCTGAGGCTATAACCCCAATCATTCAGAAGGCTTATGACGCTGGAATCCCTGTCGTCGTGTTCGACCGTAACACGACGAACGACAGCTGCTACACCGCTTTCCACGGTGCCGACAACGTGGAGATTGGCCGGCGCGTGGCTACGCTGGCTCTCTCTGAGATTGGCGACAAGATAAATGTGCTGGAGATTATGGGTCTGAGGGGTTCGACTCCTGCCGACGAGCGCCGCAAAGGCTTTGCCGAGGTGATGGAGGGTGAGCCGGACGTGCATATCCTGGCGCGCGCCTATGGCAACTGGAATGCCGACGACGGTGCGCGGGTGGCTGATTCGCTGCTCAATATATATAGTGATGTGGACCTGATATATGCCCACAACGACCGTATGGCCATTGCCGCAGCAGGCGTGGCGCGCCGACGCGGCGGACGAATGCCGAAGGTCTATGGCATTGATGCAGCTCCGCAGATTGGCATTCAGGCTGTGGCAGATGGCATCATCGACGCCACCTTCATCTATCCGACAGAGGGCGAACAGCTGCTGCGCACAGCGGTAAACATCCTGGAGCATGAGCCCTACAAGGCGAAGAACATCCTGCCGACCTCCATGGTGATTGACTCCACCAATGCCGACCTGATGCTTATGCAGGACCGAGCCCTTCGCGAGGAGACATCCAAGGTGGAGTTGTTGAAGCAGAAGGTGGACGTCTACTGGTATCAGCGTTCGCTGCAACGCTCACTGCTGATTGCCTCAATCGTAATCCTGGTGTTGCTCTCCGTCTTGATATTCATCCTGCTTCGTGCCTACTGGAGCAACAAGCGCCACCACGACCAGCTGAACGAGCAGAACAAGCGACTTGACGATCAGAACCGACAGCTTGAGGAGTCGCGAAACGAGCTTAACAGTCTGCTGGAACAGCTGAAGGAGGCGACGCACTCTAAACTGACATTCTTCACAAACGTGTCGCACGACCTGCGCACTCCGCTCACGCTTATCGCCGACCCCGTTGAACGTCTCGCCATGGCAGACAATCTCACCGAGCAGCAACGTACCCTGATGCGACTGGCTGACAAGAACGTGAAGATTCTGCTGCGTCTCATCAATCAGATTCTCGATTTCCGCAAATATGAGAATGGAAAGCTCTCGCTCAATCTCACCGAGGTAGACCTGCGTGGCAGCATACGCGAGTGGGCAGAGTCGTTCCGCACCCTGGCGCTCAGGAAGCATATCCATCTCGATGTCTCAATCCCCGATGACATAGACCTTACGATGGCGGTGGACATAGAGAAACTTGAGCGCATCTTCTTCAACATCATGTCGAACGCCTGCAAGTTCACCCAGGCCAACGGCCATGTCAACGTCCGCTTTGCCACCTCCGACGGCAATCTGCTGATGTCGTTCACCGACACGGGCAAGGGCATGACTCCCGAAGAACTGGAACATATCTTCGAGCGATTCTATCAGAGCGACAAGCTCTCGCCGAACGGCTCGGGCATCGGACTGGTGCTGGTGAAGTCGTTCGTGGAGCTTCATGGCGGAAAGATTGATGTCACCAGCAAGCCGGGCGAGGGAACCACCTTCACCGTCTCCATCCCGATAAGGCATATCGAGGGTGAGGTGAAGTCGGTGGCTCAGCAGTCCATCTCACGCGAAACCATCAATGAGGAGTTGGAGGACATTGAGGTCGACGTGGCTCCTGCAGACAACGACAAGCCAACGGTGCTAGTCATCGACGATAACTCGGACATCCGTGCTCTGATAGCCGAGTTGCTCGGCAACGACTACAACATCATGCAGGCATCGGGCGGTGCGCAGGGCATCAAGCTTGCCTCAAAGTATATCCCGGATCTTATTATCTGCGATGTGATGATGCCGGGAATGGATGGCATGGAGACCTGTCGCCGACTGAAGAACGAGGTGACCACCTCCCACATCTCCGTGTTGATGCTGACTGCCTGCTCCATGGACGAGCAGCGTGTGGAGGGCTACGACGCCGGTGCCGACGCCTATCTCTCCAAACCATTCAACTCGCAGGTGCTCATGTCGCGCTGTGCATCGCTCATCGAGAACCGCAAGCGCATCAGTGAAGCTCTGCTTGGCGTCGGGGTGCCGAAAGCTACGGCGGCAGAGGGAGACAGCCATCGTCCGACAAGCGTCAATGGTGACATGGACAATGAGTTCTACAACCGCTTCATAGGCTATGTGGAGAGCGAGATGAGCAACTCCGACCTTTCGGTTGAGGACATCGCAGGCGAGATGGGACTGAGTCGTGTGCAGTTCTACCGCAAGCTGAAGGCTATAACCAACTATTCGCCTGCCGAGCTGCTCCGCATCATCCGTCTGAAGCGTGCCGACTCGCTGCTGAAGTCCACCGAACAGACAGTCTCGGAGATCTCCTACAGCGTAGGTTTCTCTTCGCCGAGCTACTTCACCAAGTGCTACCGCGAATACTTCGGCGAGGCTCCGACAGCCGCTCAGCGACGTACGTCGAAGATACAATAAATCGCATATAATAGCTGTATAAGCAGAAAAAGTAAGGGACCCATCCGGATGTCGCATCCTGATGGGTCCCCATTGTATTACCTGAAAACACAATACCTGAAAAACACTAATGAAATCACTCTAATTTCACAAAAACAAACTGTATTAATTATCTTGTCTTAAGGTACTCCAGTGAGTTCTTCGCCAGTTTAAGAACGTTGTCCTGGTACTGGTTGTTCTTCGGGTGGGCCGAAACGTCGGGCGTTCCGTCGGAATTCTTCATTGAGAACTCGCAACCACCGTTACCGATGCAGAGGATTGTTCCCTTGAACTCCGTGTTGCCCTGCTGAGCCTCCCAGATGTTGAGCTGTGACACATAGTCAATCTGTGAATCCCATGTGCCGAGCGGATAGATGCCGTACTGGTCGGTCAGTGTGTTGTAGCACGCCTCGTCCTGATTGCCAAGTCCTGTCAGTGCAGACGGAATGTCGAAGAAGAGGCAGTTGTGGTCCTCAGTCCATCCCGGTCCCTTAAACGGAACGAGCTTGCAGCGGTCGTTGGAGGTGATGGACAGTCCACGGTAGATCGGGTGTGTGGAGTGGTCCTTGGTGAACTTGCTTCCCGGGTTGAGCGAGATGGCTGTGTTCCATGTGTCGCCGTTGTATCCGCCGGCCGATGTACCAATTGCGTTTGAACCCTTCAGAAGGTCGGTTGAGAGGCGTCCGAGTGTTCCGACATATACCGTAGCGTGGCTCCAGAGCAGGAGGCTGCCACCATTGGTGTACCACTGTTTGATGTATGGAGTGGCGCTCTCTACGACCTCAGGCATCGCAAAGACTGCCGAAGCATCGACATTCTCAAGGTCGCGCAGCCAGAAGAGTACGCGGTAGGGCTCGAGAGCCTCCTCAGAGTTGATGTCGCCGAAGTAGAGGTATGTGGCTGTAGGATACTCCTCGTGGAGCCAGAGCCATGCGCTTGCCTCGTCGTCGTCGCCCTTGGCAACAAGCTCGTCGGCTGTAGGATAGATGCTCAGGAAGCCGATGGCAGTCTTACCAATCTTCAGTGTGCTGCTGACCGGCAGTGAAGTTCCCTCGTCGTTCTTCGCCACGAGAGTGACTGTCCACTCCTCGTTGTAGACTACGTTGCTTACGGTGTAGCTGGTGGCGCTGCCTGAGAGGGTCTCCTTAACTGTGCGTGATCCGTTGGTAGCGGTGAACTCGATTGACGAAGCACTGCTGTTGCTGCTCCACTCGGCATACATGTCGTAGCCGCCAGCCTTGTCGACCTGTGAGAGGGCGAGGCCACTCATCTTTGCTGCTCCGGGGCGTGTGTACTCCTTGACGACACCCTTTGAGATGTTTGTGCCGTCGGTCTGCTTGAAGACATAGGTATATGCCACGTTGGTCTCAACATTCTTATGAGTGAAGCTGTTGCCGCTCACCGTCTCGCTTGATGAGAGCACATTGTCCACGTAGGTGTTAACCAGCATCTGCTGTGCGCTCTGTCCGCTCCATGTCCATACGTAGTCGTCGCCGACCAGCTGTCCGCTGATGAGGCTCTCGTCGATGGGCTGTAGGATCGGGTCGGCTATGTCGTAGTCCTTGTCCTGGCAAGCAATGGCGACCAGCGCCATTATTGCCATTGCTATAGTATATCTTAATGTTCTCATATCTGGTATCTTTTTGTATGATTGATAATTAGCTGTTAATTATATCCTTTGTTCTGAACGTAGAGCCCCGGAACATAGTAGAGCTGGTTGAAGGGGACGGGATAGAACTCGTTCTTGCCGGCTGTGTAGTGGGCATCCTTCAGATACTGAGCGTAGGTCTGTCCGTCGTAGACCACATCCTTCTCGCTGTCGAAGTAGGCGTTGAGTGTCTCTGAGGCAATACCCCAGCGGCGAAGGTCGAAGTAGCGGCTGCTCTCCATGGCCATCTCCAGACGGCGCTCCCAGCGAACGCACTTGCGTGCAATCTCCTTTGTTGAGAAGTAGGTGGTCGGGTAGAGGCTTATCTCGCAATAGTCGGCAGCGTAGCTGATGTGCTTGCTGACAGAGTTTGCGGCACGCTGACGTATGTCGTTGATGATGCCGAGTGCCTCGCTCATGCGATCGAGCTCAACGAGGGCTTCTGCGCGCATCAGCATTACGTCGGTGTAGCGGAAGATGTAGTCGTTCATCGCGAATGCCTGCCATGAGCCGTTGTAGGTCTCACCAGCCGAGCGCTGCGGAACATCCTTCAGTGAGGTGTAGTAGCCGTAGGTGTTAGGTGTACGTGAGTTGTCCTTCGTCATGGTGTAGGCTGACTCGTACTTGTATGGCCATGAAGGCATGCCTACGGTGTGGAACAATCTTGGATCCCACTTTTGAGAGCTTGCCACGCCCTGCACGGGGTAGTCGGTCTCCTTGTTGTAGTCGTCGAACATCGGCAGACCATCCTTTGTCTTGAAGGCGTTGACCAGGTTCTGTGACGGCTTGTGGAAGTCCCATCC
>CAZKNB010000055.1:0-8637 GCA_964554075.1 uncultured Bacteroides sp. | reverse complement strand
GTTAATACTCCTCCTCGTTGAAGAAGAAGTCCTCCTTGCTGGGGTAATCGGGCCAAATGTCCTCGATGCTCTCGTATACCTCGCCTTCATCCTCCATCTCCTGAAGATTCTCGATAACCTCCAAAGGAGCTCCTGAACGAATGGCGTAGTCAATCAACTCATCCTTTGTTGCTGGCCAGGGCGCATCCTCCAGTTTTGACGCTAATTCCAATGTCCAATACATAATCTGTTCTAATTATTTAAGTTGTGAATGTTTCCTTTCTTAATTTTGCCGCAAAAGTATAACATAATTCATCAATTGCAACTATTATTCCAAAATATTTCCTCATAATCTGCATCTAAATTGAGTTTTCGGCTCAAAACGAAGAAATAGTCGGATAGTCGGTTGACGTAGGAGAGCAATTCGGGGGCTACGGGATAGCTCGAAGCCATGGTCAGAATGCGACGCTCGGCACGACGGCAGACGGTGCGACAGACGTGACACTGCGCTGCCTGCTGACAGCCACCGGGGATGACGAAGGCACGCAGCGGGGGTAGGGAGGAGTCGATGAGGTCAATCTCATGCTCAATCTCCTGGATGTCCTCGGCATGGATGACGGAGACGCTCTTTACCTCGGTGAGACTCTGGTCGGTGGCGAGATATGAGCCTACGACGAAGAGCTTGTTCTGTATCTTGAGCAGGGTGCGGCGGTCGTTGCCGTCGGGGAGCTGCGACGCGAGCAAACCGATGTGGGAGTTGAGCTCGTCGACGGTGCCGTAGGCCTCGAGGCGTTCGTGGGTCTTCGGGACGCGACTTCCGCCTATCAGCGCGGTGGTGCCGGCGTCGCCCGTTTTGGTGTAAACAATGCTTTTCTTCATGATTCGGGTGTAACTTTATGCGTTATATGGTTTCTTATGGTTTATGGTTAATATATATCTATTGCGCGTGGCGGTGAGAATGGTGACGGTCGTCAGAAGTTCACCGTGTAGTGCTGCTTAAATCGTTTACGGTCGAAAAAGATGATGCCCAGGTCGAAGAGGTCGAAGGTGATGCCCACTGCCTCGTCGCTCTTCAGTCGTTGCCAGAGCCTTCGCATCTCGCGCGAATAGGCTATGCCCATCAGGATGCAGACACCGTCGCTGCTGATGCGTGGCAATGCTCGGCGGAAGATCTCCTCGCACTCCGCTGCCGTTTCCACATCTATATATAATAGGTCGATACGCTCCGCCTGGTCCGTCGGGAGCTGCGTGGCACTGTGGCGGGCAGCCTCGATGTAGGCGGCGGTCAGTGGCGACGCACCTGTCAGCGCCACGCACTCCGGCTGGAGGCGATTGGCTATGCGGAAGAGCAGGCGGTCGATTCGCTCGCTGTGGCGAAGCTGTGAGTCGGGGAGGGCAGCGCGTCGTTCGTGGAGCGGCTGGTAGCAGTAGTAGCTCTTGCGCTCGTAGATGACGTCGGTGATGAAGCCGAAGGCAAATGGCGAATGGACTCCATAGCCGTGACGGTGGCGGAATCGTTTCAGCCAGACGAAGGGGCGCATGCCGGAAAGTATGATTTTATTTCTCCTCATTGTCGATATGGAACCTACCATTCATTCATTTGTTAAAACCGAGCCGAATTTTGCGAGAAAAGTGCTCTTTTCGGCCTACAAAGATAGTTTTTTTTGTTTATCTGCGCTTAAAAGCACATTTTTTCTCTCATCTTTACCATAAAAAGTGTTTTTTTAATTAGATTTGCGAATCTGTTAAAAGAGATGTATTGAAAAAGGATATGAGAAGACTCGTTTTTTCTTTGGTAACACTGCTCATCATGGGCAGCGCACTGCCGGTCGGAGCTCAGGAGAGCGCAACCGGTGCTAGTCAGGTAAAGCAACAGGCCGAGCAGAGTCTCGGACGTAAGGAGTACGCCAAGGCGCGCTCACTCTTCATCAGAGCCTACGGCGAATATGCCGCTAAGGATATGGTGGATCAGGCCGTGGAGTGTGGCTTCCAGGCCAACCGCCTCAACATTCTGGAGAATAAGTACAAGGAGGCGTTCGACCTCTACAGAGATATCAACCAGTATATCCGCGCCGTCTCGGCAAAGAACGGAAAGCCGGTGAACCATCTGCTCTTCAACCTCGCTAAGGAGAAGATGCAGCTCTGCATCAAGCTGCGCAGCGACGAGCAGGCGCGACTTCAGGTGGAGCGTATGTCCGAGGCTGCAGGCCAGATTGGCGGCGACTCTATCAACGAGGAGCTCCAGAAGGGACGAATGACCTACTTCTACGCGTTCGGCAACACCGAGCAGGGCGACGACATACTGATTCGCCTGCTCAACAAGTATAAGCGCGAGAAGGACTACGAGAAGATCAAGAGCTCGTTCGCCGAACTTATCGGCATGGCGGTGAGAACTAACAACGCTTCGCTGACCGACAAGACATATAAGAACTACATCGTGTGGTCCGACTCAATCAAGGCTCTCTCTGCTCAGGACGACCTCGCGGTGCTCCAGCGCAAGTACGACGAGAGTCTGCAGGCTAGCGCCGACAAGGATAGTTCAATCACCTACCGCACTGCCATCATCATCGCTCTCTGCGTGGTGCTCGGCGCACTGGTGGTACTGCTCATCCTCGTCTTCGCCAACCAGGTTCGCCTGAAGGTGAAGAATGGCAAGCTGAAGAAGGGTATCGAGATTGCCAATGAGCACAACGAGATGAAGACGAAGTTCATCCACAACATATCGTCACAGATTGCTCCGGTCATCGACGGCATCAATGCTACGGTTGACGGAATGGCGGCTTCGGCAGCCGAGAAGAAGAGCGTAGGCAGTCAGACTGCTGCGCTGACCAGCTTCATGGAGCACATCCAGGAGCTCTCGGGACTGGAGTCAACGCTCGACGAGACATACGAGATGGGCGACATCCAGGTGGGCAGCTTCTGTGCCGAACTGGCCGAGAAGGTTAACCCCGAGCTGGCTGAGGGCGTGACGGTGGCTGTTGAGGCTCCGAAGATTCTCATCCAGTCAAACAAGGAGCAGCTCTCCCGTCTGCTGATGCACCTGCTGAGCAACGCTGCCGAGTTCACCAAGGAGGGACACATCAGACTGGAGTATAAGAAGCGTGGTGCACACACCCATCAGTTCATCATCAGCGACACAGGCTGCGGAGTGGCTGAGGAGCTGCGCGACGACATCTTCAAACCCTTCAAGGAGGTCGACGACCTCACCAAGGGCGACAAGCTTGGTCTGCCTATCTGCTATCTGATAGCGATGAAGCTGAATGGAACACTCTCACTCGACACCTCTTACAAGAAGGGTTGCCGATTCGTGCTTGAGCTCCATTCGTAAACATAAAGTGGAACTTGATTTTACTAACATATAATACACACACTTGATTTTTACCATTTTTTTTCGGTCCTTCGCCGTGAGGTGCGGGACCGTTTTTCTTATCCCCACTTAGGTGTTGGGACGAAAGAGCAACTTAAAAAAGTTTAATGGATAGAGAGCATAGATGTTATACTTCGTACATTTGCGGGCAGAAATATAAACTATAACTCAGATGAAGAGTAAGGGTATTAAAAACCTTCTTATTGATTTCGGCGGTGTGCTGATTAGTCTGCACCGCCAACGTTGCATAGAAATGTTTAAGGCTCTCGGTGTGGAGAGCGTGGAAGATCAGCTTAACGTGTTCCACCAGGGTGGCATGTTTCTCGATTTTGAAAAGGGATTAATCTCGTGTGAGGAGTTCCGCAACTCCATCCGCCGCCTCTCTGCCAAGAGTCTGACCGACGAGCAGATTGATGAGGCTTGGAACAGTTTTATCGGTGGCATCCCCACCTACAAGCTGGAGCTGCTGCTGAAGCTGAGAGAGAAGTATGTGGTCTACCTGCTCAGCAACACCAACCAGATTCACTGGGAATGGTCGTGCAAGAACGCCTTCCCGTATAAGACCTTCGACGTGAAGAGCTACTTCGAGAAGATCTATCTCTCATTCGAGATGCACGTGGCAAAGCCTTCGAAGGAGATCTTCGAGCGCGTAATAGCCGACGCAGGTATCGACCCGCAGGAGACACTCTTCATCGACGACTCGGCAGAAAACTGCAGGGTGGCACAGACTCTCGGCATCAGCACGTATACGCCTGCCGAGGATGA
Source organism: uncultured Bacteroides sp. (assembly GCA_964554075.1). GTDB lineage: Bacteria > Bacteroidota > Bacteroidia > Bacteroidales > Bacteroidaceae > Bacteroides. The sequence goes on along the minus strand of CAZKNB010000055.1, from coordinate 4,526 downwards.
GGACTGGTCACACCTCTTTAAATAAATATAGATGCAACTAATCGACAACACTACAACAATGCGTCCCGAGCAGTGCGTGGCCACTGTGGGCTTTTTCGACGGCGTTCACTCCGGCCATCGCTTCCTGATAGGCCAGGTGAAGAGTGAGGCTGCCGCACGAGGTCTGCGTTCCGCCATCGTCACCTTTGCCGTTCATCCGCGCCACGTGGTTCATCCTGACTTCAAGCCAGCCCTGCTGACAACGCTCGAGGAGAAGTGCGCGCTGCTGGGTGAGGTGGCTCCGGACTATTGCATTGTGCTCGACTTCGACTCCGCGATGGCCTCGCTGACGGCGCGCGAGTTTATGGAGAGAGTGTTGCTCGAACGTTACAACGTGCGTTGCCTGCTGATGGGTCACGACCATCGTTTCGGCAGAAACCGTTCGGCGACGCCCGAAGACTATAAGGAGTATGGACGCGAGCTGGGCATCGAGGTGATTCGTGCCGGTGCCTTTACGCTCGACGGAATGGCGGTAAGCTCGTCGTTCGTGCGCGGCCTGCTCTCTGGTGGCGACATCGCCACAGCCAACCGTTGTCTTGGTCATGCCTATGCCTTCACGGGCAGCGTGGTCGGTGGCCATAGGGTTGGTCGTAAGATTGGCTTCCCCACAGCCAATGTCAGCATCAACAATCCTCATAAGATTATCCCCGCCAACGGGGCCTACGCCGTGAGAGTTGCTCTCGCGGATGGGTCGTCACATCTCGGTATGCTCAATATAGGCCACCGCCCCACGGTGGACAATGGCACCGACCGCTCAATCGAGGTTCATATCATCGGCTTCGAGGGCAATCTCTATGGCTCAACCATCACGGTCAGCTTCCTGGCGCGCCTGCGCAGCGAGGTGAAGTTCGGCAGCGTTGAGGCTCTTGCAGCCCAGCTGGAGGCCGACAAGCTTCAGATACTTGACCGCTTCGCGGCCAAATAATTTTTGCTTTGTGAGTGGTTTTTTTACCAAAATGGTAAAATACTTTATTTTTTCTCCCCAAAACTATTGCATTGAAACTTAATTTTTTATTAATTTTGCAAACCAAACAGCATGACTGTGCGTTATACTCAATACGGTGGGAGTTAAGAGGAAAGGTATGGGTTAATTTACGAAAACTCTACCGTAAATTTGGTTAACGTGTTAGGAATAACAAATAGTCTCTGTTAATTTTGTTGTATGAAAAAATCTACGATATGGATACTTGGCATCGTGATGGGTCTTTCCTTTATCGGATTGCTCTATCTGCAGGTGAGCTACATCGAAGCAGTCGTTAAGATGCGTAAAGAGCAGTTCGACACATCGGTGAAGAACAGTTTGTACCAGGTATCAAAGGATGTGGAATTCGCTGAGACCGATCGTTGGCTTCGCGAAGACATATCCGAGGACGAAAGGAAGGCGTTGACTGCAACGTCGTCGATCCAGAATCAGAGCGACGACCTGACGCAGCAGACGCAGCGTTTCACCACACGAACACGCGACGGACGAGTCATCTCGGACTTTGAGCTGAAGGTGATGGCCAAGCCATCCGAGTTCCCGAAGGTGATGCTGTCTAAGAGGCATGGTGGCAACACCATCCCCAAGACCTCCAAGTCGCTGCTCGACGCGGTGAAAAACCGTTATATGTATCAGCGCGTGCTCCTCGACGAGGTTGCACTGCAGATGGTTTATCGTGCCAGCGACAGGCCGATTACTGAACGGGTAAGGTTTAAGGATTTGGATGACTACATTAAGTCGGCACTCTTGAACAACGGAATCGACATGCCTTACCATTTCACCGTGATCGACAAAAACGGTACAGAGGTGTACCGCTGCCCCGACTATGAGGCAGAGGGCTCGAACGATCCCTACACTCAACCTCTGTTCCAGAACGACCCGCCGGTCAAGATGAGCCTGCTGCGGATTCACTTCCCGGGCAAGCGTGACTACATATTCGACTCTGTGAGCTTCATGATCCCGTCGGTGATCTTCACCCTCGTGTTGCTCGTGACGTTTATCGTGACGCTCTATCTGGTGTTCCGTCAGAAGAAACTGACGGAGATGAAGAATGACTTCATCAACAACATGACTCATGAGTTCAAGACTCCGATATCGACCATCTCGCTTGCAGCGCAGATGCTGAAGGATCCCTCGGTGGGAAAGTCACCGCAGATGTTCCAACACATATCGGGAGTCATCAACGATGAGACCAAGCGACTCCGCTTCCAGGTGGAAAAGGTGCTTCAGATGTCAATGTTCGACCGTCAGAAGGCAACGCTCAAGACGAAGGAACTCGACGTGAACAACCTGATTGAGGGTGTGGTCAACACCTTCACGCTAAAGGTGGAGAGGTATAACGGCGACATCACCACGGAGCTTAAGGCTGAAGATCCGATGATAAATGCCGACGAGATGCACATCACCAACGTAGTCTTCAATCTGATGGACAACGCGGTGAAGTATAAGAAACCCGACGAAGAGCTACACCTCAAGGTGAGGACGTGGAACGAGACGGGCAGAGTGATGATATCAATCGAAGACAACGGAATAGGAATCAAGAAGGAGGACTTGAAGAAAATCTTCGAAAAATTCTATCGAGTTCACACCGGCAACCTGCACGACGTGAAGGGCTTCGGCCTCGGGTTGGCGTACGTGAAGAAGATTATCGTAGACCATAAGGGAACGATACGCGCCGAGAGTGAACTGGGAGTTGGAACTAAATTTATTATTGCATTACCTTTATTAAAAATTAAATGATATGGACGAGAAACTGCGTATTTTACTATGCGAAGACGATGAGAATCTTGGCATGCTGTTGAGAGAATACCTGCAAGCAAAGGGTTATTCTGCTGAACTTTTCCCTGATGGTGAGGCCGGATACAGAGCCTTTTTGAAAAACAAATACGACCTCTGTGTGTTCGACGTCATGATGCCTAAGAAGGATGGTTTCACCCTGGCTCAGGACGTACGTGCCGTTAATTCCGAGATACCTATCATCTTCCTGACAGCAAAGACTCTGAAAGAGGATATCTTTGAGGGCTTCAAGATTGGTGCTGATGACTACATACCGAAACCATTCAGTATGGAGGAACTCACTCTCCGTATCGAGGCTATCCTGCGCCGCGTTCGCGGAAAGAAGAACAAAGAGAGCAACGTCTACAAGATTGGTAAGTTCACTTTCGACACTCAGAAGCAGATACTCTCTACCGATGAGAAGCAGACCAAACTTACTACCAAGGAGTCTGAACTCCTCGCATTGCTTTGCGCTCACGCTAACGAGATTCTCCAGCGCGACTTCGCTCTGAAGACTATCTGGATTGATGACAACTACTTCAACGCACGAAGCATGGATGTCTATATCACCAAGCTGCGTAAGCACCTGAAGGAGGATCCTAGCATCGAGATCATCAACATCCACGGTAAGGGCTACAAACTTATCACTCCCGAGGCTGAATAAATCTCTATTCAGCCTCCCGGGAGGGAGGCAAACAGAACAAAAGAGGTCCGAAACGCATCTAGACGTTCCGGACCTCTTTTGTTCTACCGTTTCTCAAGCTGATCAGTCTGTAATCTTCTTGTTGATGGCAATGTAAGAAATCAGACCTACAATGATGAGAACAACTGAGCCACCAAGGATGGCATTGTTATTAACATTTCCTGTTGCAGCGCTGGCTACCAAGATAACCGCACCAATCACGATCAATATTAATCCCAGATTCTTCAATAAACCTTTCATGTGTGTGTATTTTTAATAGTTATATTTTTTCTTAGTCGCAAATTAAAGCATAATTCTTTAATGAACGAAATAATTTGTCGGAAAAATGCAGCGAACGGCGTAAATTCCCGACTTATAACTCACTGTAAGTTATAATCTTGTATTGTTGAACACCTTTCTCAGCACCTCCTGGCTCACCTCAAGTTCCTTAATAGTAATGTCTTGGAGTGCTTCGCGCAGTGTTTCGTTGGCAATTACGCGTGCCCTCTTCTCCAGATCCTTGCCCGTGCGCGTCAGGTGGATGAGGTTGGTGCGGCGGTCATTCTTGTCGGAGATGCGGACCACCAGGTGCACCTTCTCCATATTGTCAATAAGTCGCGTCATGCTCGGCTTATCCTTAAAAGTTGCATTGCACAACTCTTGCTGCGTCACTCCGTCCTTCTCCCAGAGGTAGATGAGCACCGTCCACTGCTCGGGCGTAATCTCCAGTCCCCCCTGTCGGAAGTTGCGGTAGAGCTTACGGTTGATGGCAGCCGACACCTTACCGTTGAGGATGGCGAAAATCAGGCGAATATCGAAATTGAATGGTTCCGTCATAAATCATTGTTTAAACAACCGTGCAAAAGTAAGCCACTTCGTCAAATAAACCTACCGAAACGACTAAAAAAAAGTTTAAATGTTTGTAGGTCAAAATAAAATGGCTACCTTTGCGCCACGTTTCGAAAAATGCTTTCGAAGCGCGCGATTGAAAAAATATATTTTATTTATTAATTAAACGAAGTATGAATCAATACGAAACCGTTTTCATTT
>CAZKNB010000054.1:0-8675 GCA_964554075.1 uncultured Bacteroides sp. | reverse complement strand
ACTCGAAAGCACTTACGCCCCACTTCAGACGGAGGTCTTTAGGAAGCTCGGCGAGTACCTCTTTCATGGCGAGGTAACGGTTCACCTCTGCTGTATCCTTGTAGTTGGCATAACCAACGACAGGACCCTGACCGCTTGTGTTAGGCTGGAAGATGGCGAGCAGCGGATGCTCCTTCTTCAGCTGAGCGATGTCTGCCTTAGTAGGCTCCTTAGCCTTATCGCCACCCTTGAGGGCTGCAGCAAGGCTGTCGGCTGTTGATGCAGAGTTGTCGGCTACCTCGGCAGCTACCTTTGCAGAGTCTGCCACCTCAGCGACGAGCTCAGAAGCAACTGCTGTAGAGTCTGTAGCTGTAGAATCGGCTACCTCCTCAACGGCTGCAACAGCACCTGTTGTCTGGAGAGCGCGAAGTTTTGAGTCTACAGAGTAGAGATAAGGAACGACCTCCTTAGCAGTGTATGTCTCCCAGAACTCAAGGTTTGCAGAACCCTGGAGGAGTTTTCTGACACGCTCAGGCTCTTTGATACCAGGAAGCTCAACCATGATACGACCCATCTTGTCCTCAAGACTCTGGATATTTGGCTGAACCACACCGAAGCGGTCGATACGAGTACGAAGTACGTTGTATGAGTTCTCTACTGCGGCCTTAACCTCCTCTCTCAAGACCTTCTCGACTTGAGCGTTGGTTGACTTCTGGTTCACTTTGTCCTTCAACTGTTGTGTTGCGAAGATCTCAGCCAGCTGTCCGCCCGGAACGAGTCGCTGATACTCCTTCACAAAGAGAGTGATAACGTCGTCTTGGCTAGTTTGTGCTTGTTTAGCGGCTGTCGCAAGAGCTTGGTTAAAGTTCTCGTCAGTCTTGTTGTCTGCCAAAGCCTTGATGACATCAGGGATTGACACCTCAAGGATGACGTTCATACCACCTTTCAAGTCAAGACCTAAACCAATCTCCATTTCACGGCATTGTTTAAGTGTGTAGTTACCCAACCATACTCTTGTATTGGCAAGAGAGTCCAGGTAGTCCTGCTCTACTTTTGCATCTCCGTTCGCTATCTCTTTTGCCTTACTGGTGTAATGGCGAGTAACGAATGAAAACGACAGGTAGAACACGCAAACCAGTGTGAGTAACACAGCAAAAACTTTAATAAGTCCTTTGTTTTGCATTTTACTGTTAATTTATGATTGTTACGTTTTAAATTTAATTCTGTCGTATATACAAGGCTGCAAATATAGTTTTTTTTCCATTCCATTTACCCTTTGAAGCCAATTATTTAATCCATAGAGACATATTTTATTGCAGTTTCGTTAATGTTTCTTCCTTTTTGCCCTCTTTTTGTAGCTCTTTTCTTCTTCTTTGACAGACGAAAAAAATGGGGCGAACCCTGCGGCACGCCCCACCCTTTTGTTATTTGTATTTAAAAGTTGTTTACTTCAGACCGAGATTTTTAAGCATTGGCTCGATGCTTGGCTCTGCTCCACGGAAGTTTTTGTAGAGTGTCATCGGGTCTTCTGTGTCGCCCTTCTCGAGGATGTTGTGGCGGAATGCCATGGCTGTCTCCTGGTCGAAGAGTCCGTGCTCACGGAATGCCTCGAAGGCATCGTTGTCGAGTACGTTGGCCCAGAGGTAGCTGTAGTAGCCTGCTGCGTAGCCTCCGATGATGTGGTTGAAGTATGTCACGCGGTAACGCGGTGCAATCTCAGGGATAAGACCTATCTTGTCCATCGCCTGCTTCTCGAACTCCTGGACGTTGATGCCCTCAACCGATGTGAGGTTGTGGAGATCCATGTCGAGGATGGCGGCTGCGATGAGCTCTCCCATCTGGAATCCCTGGTTGAAGGTTGTCTGTTTCAGGATCTTGGTGATGAGCGAATCGGGGATTACCTCGCCTGTCTGATAGTGCTTTGCGAAGGTCTTCATCACCTCGGGCTCCATTGCCCAGTGCTCGTTGAACTGTGAAGGGAGCTCCACGTAGTCGCGCGATACGTTTGTACCTGAGCTGCCCTTGTAGTGGGTGTTAGCCATCAGTCCCTGGAGTGCGTGGCCGAGCTCGTGGAAGAGTGTCTCAACCTCGTCGATAGTCAGGAGCGACGGAGTGTCGCCGACGGGCTTGGTGAAGTTTGCCACATTGTAGATGAGCGGACGAACGCCCTCCTGCTCCTCGCGGAAGTTGCTCATCCATGCGCCGCTACGCTTGCCGGCACGCGGGAAGTAGTCGGCATAGAAGACGCCGAGATGGCTGCCGTCGGCATCCTTCACGATGAATGTCTTCACGTCGGGATGGTAGGTAGGGATGTTGTTGACCTCAGTGAAGGTGATGCCATAGAGCTTGTTGGCACAAGAGAGGGCGCCCTGGAGCACATTCTCGAGCTTGAAGTAGGGTTTAACCTCCTCCTCGTTGAGATCATACTTCTCCTTGCGCAGCTTCTCTGTATAGTAAGCCCAGTCCCAGGCTTCGAGTTTCTCACCCTTGCCCTCCTTGTCCATCATCTTCTGGAGCTCTGCTGCCTCCTCCTTAGCCTTCGGGAGAACATAGCTCCAGAGGTTCTCGAGGAACTTCATCACGGTAGCTGAGTTCTTCGCCATGGTGTTCTCGAGGGCGAAGTTTGAGTAGCAGTCGAAGCCGAGCAGGTTGGCCTTCTCGAGTCGCAGGGCTATCACCTGCTGGATTATCTTCTTGTTGTCGTTCTTGTTATTGTTGTTTCCGCGGTTCAGGTATGCCTTGTAGAGCTCCTCGCGCAGTGAGCGGTCGTCGGCGTACTGAAGGAACGGGGTGCGGCTGGCGTTGTGGAGAGTGAAGAGCCACTGTCCCTCCTTGCCGGCTGCCTTAGCCTCTTCGGCAGCGCTCTGCTTGAACCAGTCGGGCAGACCCGAGAGACGCTCCTCGCTATCCACGAAGAGTTTATACTCGTTGTCGTCGGCCAGAACATTCTTGCTGAAGCTGATGCCCAGTGTAGAGAGCTCCTTGTTGATGGCGCGCAGGCGCTCCTGCTTGTCGGCAGGGAGATTGGCACCCGAGCGAACGAAGCTCTTGTATGTGTCGTCGAGCAGGCGGGTCTGCTCTGTGGTCAGTCCGAGGCTCTCCTTCTGCTGATAGAGGGTATTGACGCGCTCGAAGAGCTTCTTGTTGAGCATGATGTTGTCGCTGTGCTCGGAGAGGAGCGGAGCGATGCGCATCGAAAGGGCATCGATGGAGTCGTTGGTCTCAGCCTCTTCCAGACAGTAGAAGACACCGGCAACGCGGTCGAGGATTGGCGAACTGTTGTCGAATGCCATGATGGTGTTGTCGAAAGTAGGAGCCTCCGTATTGCTTACGATGGAGTCAATGAGTCGGTTCTGCTCTGCCATTCCCTCCATGAAGGCGGGCTCGTAGTGAGCAAACTCAATCTTGTCGAACGGCGGAACGCCGAACTCAGTCTGGAACTCAGTGAAGAACGGATTGCTTTCCGCCTTCGGAGCACATGAATAGATCATACTGCTTGCAGCTAAAATGGTTAATGAATTCTTTAAGTTCATAACGTTGTGTATATTAAATTATCTCTCTCACTTGTTCAGCGTCAGGTAGCACCATATCGGATAGTGGTCCGACGCCTTTATAGAGCGGTCCACGGTGCAGTTGTACGCCGTGATTGCCTTGCTTGTCAGGATGTGGTCAATGCGGAAGTAGAAGCGGTTGCGGTTGTAGGATATGCCCAGTCCGCAGCCCGACCTCACGAATGCATCCTTCATCCTCTCGCCTATGCGTCGATGGGCGTAGGAGATGGGCGAATCGTTGAAGTCGCCGCACGCCACGATATATCTTCTCTCCGACCTTTCAATGAGATTTGCAATGGTGTCGGCCTGATGCGAACGTATCGCCGAGGCGTCGGCAAGCTTGCTGAAGAGATACTTGGCTCCGCTCTCCACCCTCTCGCGTGTGCGTTCGGTCAGCATCTCGTGGTAGATCTCCTTGTCGGCCTGTGTCAGTTTGTTCGATTCCAGATGGTTGTTGATGAGCATCAGAGTGTCGCCGCCGACGAGCAGGTCATAAGCCACCGAGCCGTTGCATCCGCTCTCATACTTCACCTTGTGGGTCGCCAGGATTGGATATTTCGAGAATATGGCTACCTGATTGAAGCCATCCGCCCCGACCCTCTGCACATCTCTGTACCGGTACTCCTTCAGTCCCGCGAAGATATCCTTTGCGCGCAGATGTCCCGCCGTTCCCTCGCCATACTCCTGGAGGCAGATGATGTCTGCGCCACTCTCCTTCAGATACTCCAGCACCTCATTCTTGTCATCCACCATCTCCAGGTTGCCAAACTGCATGCAGTTGTATGAGAGCAGCTTGATGGCATCCTCGGGAAGCTCCTTTGTGGAGCCGTTAAGGGGGATATAGGTGCGGATGGCGCCACTTCCCAGGATCAGAGTGAAGAGCGGCAGCAGTGCATATCGCCAGTAGGCCACGCTCCAGAAGAGCAGGAAGGCAACGTTGATGGCCAGGAAGATGGGGAAGAACAGACCCATGCACGACTCCAGCGGATGGGCTGCGGGATGGATATAGGGGCTATAGGCTATCAGCAGGAAGATAAACGCAAAAGCGGCATTGACAGCCAGCACCACGTACCCCAGCAGAGTTCCAACTTTAAATCGATTTCCTTTCATCTTCTCCTCTCGTCTCTATTTTTTGCTAGCGTCAAACAGGCTCTTCTTCTCCTCGCTTGTCAGACTCTCGTAGCCCGATTTCTTTATCTTGTCGAGTATCTGGTCTATGCGGTCGGCCTTCTCCTTGCGGCGCGCATTGAATTCGTAGTCGGCGTCGCGTTTCCCTCCGCCGTAGTTCACCTTCATCTTCGGCTTGCGCTCACGGCGGACGTTGAAGAGGGCTATTATCTTGTTAATCCATGCCGTCAGGTCGACACCCTTCTCCAGGCCTGCAGCAAAGGCGAGTCCGGCAAGTGCGCCACCCAGATGCGCCACGTGTCCGCCTCCGTTGCTGGAGGTGACGAAGAGCAGGTCGAGCAGGATTGCGGCAATCGCCAGATACTTCAGGCGCACCCTTCCGAAGAGGAAGAGGCTGATCTCATAGTTCGGCTCACGATAGGCTGTTGCTGCCACGATGGCAAGCACCGAAGCCGAGGCTCCCACCAGCACCGACGAATCGACCATCGGGGCGAAGAAGGGGAAGAGGTTGAATGCCAGCATGTAGAGCAGACCTCCGCAGATGCCTCCGAAGATGTAGAGTCCACGCAGATGGTTGGTGGAGAAGCTGTAGAGGAACATCCTGCCAAACCAGAAGAGCCACAACATATTGAAGAGAATATGAAGCAGGTCGGCATGCATGAACATATATGTTATCAGCGACCAGGGCTGACGGATGAACTGCTCCGTGGAGGCGGGCAGCAGAAACAGGTTGACAAACGCGTTTCCACTGTTGAAGAGCCTCATGACCACACCAATCAGCGCAGTCAGCACGTAGACTCCCACATTTATATATATAAGGCGAACGACGATGTCGCCACGGCGAAAGCGCTCCTTAAGCTCACCTATAAAATCCTGTCCTGCCATGTCGGTCCCTTTTACGCCAATACATTATTAATATGAAGCCAAATATCATGCCGCCCAGGTGTGCGAAGTGGGCAACATTGTCGTTAGGATTGTTAGCCAGACCCGAGAGAAGTTCAATCACGGCATAACCGATAACGAAGAACTTCGCCTTGATGGGGAATGGTATGGGGAACACGAACATCTCAGCGTTAGGATAGAGCATGCCGAATCCGAGCAGGATGGCATAGACAGCGCCCGAAGCTCCCACCGTCTGCATGTAGTTGAGATATTGCGACATCGGAATTATTCCGTAGGAGGTCTGAACCATCGAATAGTTGGTGAGCACCGTCTCATACTCAATGAACTGCACCAGCTCCTGCATCAGTCCTGCTCCGATACCGCAGGCTACGTAGTAGAAGAGGAAGCGACGCGGACCCCAGACTGTCTCGAGCGTGCGGCCGAACATCCACACTGCAAACATATTGAAGAAGATGTGGGTGAAGCCGCCGTGCATAAACATATAGGTGATGAGCTGAGCGGGGTTGAAGTCACTGGCCATGAAGTAGTGAAGACCCAGATAATCGGTCAAATCGACACCGTAGCCCTTAGCCACCATTGTGGCAAGAAAGAGCAGAATATTGATGATTATTATGTTTTTGGTAACAACCGGAATATTATTCATCGCACTTTTTTAAACTTTTTCTGTTATCATCTTTATTTACATCACAATAGCCGATTTATGCGTTTCAGAGCCCACAACCGACTATTTCCGCACAAAAATAGTAATAAAATCTTTATCTTACAGAGATATATCGCTTATCTACGTCAAAACATCAACAAAAAACTTCGAAAAAATTTGGAGCAATCCGACAATTTTTGCATATATTTGCAAAGTTATAAACACTTTATAAAGTTAGATACTATGAATAAGGAAGAACTTATTAGCGCAATGGCTCAGGAGTCAGGCCTTACAAAAACAGACTCAAGAAAAGCGTTGGACGCCTTCATCTCATCAGTGACTACTGCATTGAAGGGTGGAGAGAGAGTCGTACTCGTTGGTTTTGGAACATTCAGAACCGGCGTAAGAGCTGAGAAGGCTGGCTACGATCCAGCTAACGAACGCCCTATTACCATACCATCTAAGCGTGTGGCTAAGTTTAAAGCTGGTGTAGAGCTCTCAGCCGCTGTAGAATAATAGCGACAAGCGCATACACAAGAGAAAAAAAGATGGACCGCATCTTGACTATTGTCATGAGCGGTCCATCTTTTTTCTATATTGTTTAGGGGTTTACATTCTGTCGGGCACCTCCATGCCGAGAAGTCCCATGCCGAGGCGAACCACCTTAGCCACATTGGCTGAGAGGGTCAGACGGAAGAGCTTCAAGGCCTCGTTCTCCTCACGAAGGATGCTGAAGTCGTGGTAGAACTGGTTGTACTCCTTCACGAGGTCGTAGATGTAGGCTGTGATTGACGACGGACTGTAGTCTGTACCTGCCTGCTTAACGACAGCGGCAAAGTCGGCCACCTTCTGGATCAAGCCCTCCTCCTTGTCGCTAAGCTCTACGCCTGCGGGGAGAACATCCGGAATGACCACGCCACTCTCGGCTGCCTTGCGGAGAACCGACTGGATACGTGCGTAGGTGTACTGGATGAATGGACCTGTGTTACCATTGAAGTCGATTGACTCCTCGGGGTTGAAGGTCATGTTCTTGCGTGCGTCCACCTTCAGGATGAAGTATTTCAGTGCGCCGAGACCTACGATGCGTGCGATGTTGTTCGCCTCCTCCTCGGTCAGGCCGTCCAGCTTGCCGAGCTCCTTAGAGGTCTCTTTAGCTGTATAGATCATCTCGTCCATCAAGTCGTCGGCATCAACCACTGTTCCCTCGCGCGACTTCATCTTTCCGTTAGGCAACTCCACCATACCGTAAGAGAAGTGCACCAGGTCCTTACCCCACTCGAAGCCAAGCTTGTCGAGGAGGATTGAGAGCACCTGGAAGTGATAGTTCTGCTCGTTACCAACGACGTAGATCATCTTATTGATAGGATAGTCGGCAAAACGGATCTTTGCTGTACCGATGTCCTGAGTCATGTAGACCGAAGTACCGTCGCCGCGGAGCAGCAACTTGTGGTCGAGACCCTCGCCTGTAAGGTCGGCCCATACGGAGCCATCCTCTTTCTTATAGAAGAATCCCTTCTCGAGACCCTCCATCACCTTATCCTTACCCTCAAGGTAGGTGTTTGACTCATAATATATCTTGTCGAAGCTTACGCCCATCTTGCGATATGTCTCGTCGAAGCCTGCGTAAACCCAGTTGTTCATCATCTCCCAGAGAGCGCGTACCTCGGGGTCGCCAGCCTCCCATTTCACCAGCATCTCGTGAGCCTGCTGCATAAGAGGCGAAGCAGCCTCTGCCTCCTCCTTGCTCATGCCCTTAGCCATCAGCTCGGCAACCTCAGCCTTATAGTGCTTGTCGAAAGAGACGTAGTAGTCGCCCACCAGGTGGTCGCCCTTCTTGCCCGAACTTTCCGGAGTCTCGCCGTTGCCGAAGAGCTTCCATGCAAGCATAGATTTACAGATGTGAATACCGCGGTCGTTGACGATGTTGGTCTTCACCACCTTATTGCCGTTTGCCTTGATGATGTTGGCCAGGGCGTTACCGAGCAGGTTGTTGCGCACGTGACCCAGGTGAAGCGGTTTGTTGGTGTTAGGCGAAGAGTACTCGATCATCACCAGCGGAGAGTTCTCTGTCGGTTCGGTGATACCATAGTTCTTATCGGCGTGAACCTCATTGAGAAGCTCAATCCAAGTAGCAGACGCGATGGTCAGGTTAAGGAATCCCTTGATGACATTAAAGGCAGCCACCATAGGCTCGTTTGCCTGCAGATACTCACCAATCTCCTGAGCTGTCTGCTCCGGTCCCTTCTTCGAGATGCGAAGGAAGGGGAACACGACCAGTGTGAGATGTCCCTCAAATTCTTTCTTAGTCTTCTGCAACTGAATCTGTGCAGCATCGACCTCCTGTCCGTAGAGAGCTTTCAGCCCATTCTTTACGGCGTCTATCAACTTGTTTTCTATATCCATATCCAGCTATGTTTTATTGAGCGCAAAAGTACTGAAAAATTAGCAATTAGACGAGAGAGAGATGTAAAAAA